>NZ_JBHMCY010000051.1:0-55121 GCF_042430725.1 Streptomyces cinereospinus
GGCCCGCCCCCGGGCGCCGGGACCGCCGGCGAGGGGCAGCCGCCCGCCGGAGCGCCGTCGCCCGCCCCGGAACTTCCCGGCGCCGGCAGCAACGTCGGCGCCGGCGCCAGCGCCAGCGTCGCCACCGCCCGCACCGGCCAGGGCAGCCTGCGCGCGGGCCTGCTGCGCGACGCCTGGACGCACATCGGCGGCGACCGGGTGCAGGGCGACAAGATCGTCATTCACACCGCGGACGAACGCGGCGTGGTGCTGCGCACGGTGGCCGCCGCCCTGGTGGAGACCGTCCGGCACACCTTCCAGGCGCCGCCCCGCTGGGACGACATCCAGGCCGACGCCTGGCAGCGCCGCTCGGTCGTGCTGCGCGGCCCCGCCGGCGCCGGCAAGACCGCCGCGGCCGTCCGACTGCTGATCTCCGCCCAGGTCACGACCTGGTACCTGCTGGACTCGGTGGCCGAACTGACCCGCCTGACCGAGCTGCGCCAGCTCGGCAGCGGCGCCGGCCTGCTGCTCGACCGCCCGCGCGACCTCGACGAGCTGCGCGGCCCCCAGCTCGCCGGCCTGGAGGGCCTGCTGGAGCGGGCCGACGCCCGCCTGGTGCTGATCGCCGGCCCCGACGCCGAACTCGACCGCGGCGTCGCCGAGTACGTCCAGCGCGTCACCCGCCCCGACTCCCTGGACGCCGTGCTCGCCGCCCACCTCGCCCACCGCCTCGGCGAGGCCGACGCCGAACAGGCCCTGGCCGCCGCCGGAGTCGCCGACCTCGTCGCGGAACTGCTGTGCGACGGACCCGGCTGCCGGGACGCCGCCCGCCTCGCCGAGGTGCTCGCCCACGAGTACGGCGGTGGCGGCATCGACCCCGACCGGGTCCGCGCCCGGCTGGACACCTCCGGCGGCGAGGGCCCCGAGGAGTGGTTCGAAGGGCTCGGCGACACCGGGCTGCGCACCCAGGCCATCGCCCTCGCCGTGCTCGGCGGGCTGCCCCAGGAGGACGTGGCGCTGGCCGCCGCCGCCCTGCTCGACCGGTTCCGCAGCGACCGCGGCGTCCTCACCACCAGCGTCGAGCGCGGCCCCGTACCGCTGCGGCAGGACCCGTTCGCCCAGTCCCGCCGCCTGCTCGCCGAGAAGCTGCGCGCCCGCACCGTCTCCGCCGTCACCCGCGGCAGCTTCGGCCGGCTGCCCTGCACCGTCGCCGAGTACCGCAATCCCGACTACCCGCCCCGGATCATCCGGCACGTCTGGTCCGAGTACCGCGTCCAGCAGGACCTGGTGCACTGGCTGGCCGAGCTGGTCGACTCGCCCTCGCAGCAGGTGCGCAGCTTCGCCGGGACCGCGCTCGGCCTGATCGCCACCGAGTCCTTCGACCACATCGCCACCCAGGTGCTGCCCGGCTGGGTGCTGCACGAGGACAGCGGCGCCGCACGCCGCGAGGCCGTCGCCTACGCCCTGCGCGTCTGCGCCCACGACCCCGCCCTGCGGCCCGGCGTGCACGCCCTCGTCAACGGCTGGTACCTCAGCGGCACCTGGGAGCTCCAGGCCGCCGCCGCCCGCGCCTACGGACTCTGCCTGGGCGGCACCGACCTCGACACCGCCGTGCGCTGCCTCACCCGGCTCGGCACCGTCGACCACATCCAGGTCGCCATCGCCATCGGGGACGCCTTCGCCGACCTGGTCGAGGAGGACGTCGAGGCGCACGCCCCGCTGGTGCTGCGGGCCGTCGCCGAGACGGTGCACGAGCCGCTCAGCCGCCCCGTCGGGCACCTGGTGTTCCTGATCCTCGCCGACGCCCTCGTCACCGAGGAACCCGCCGCCCCCGGCACCGCCCCGCGCGCCCGCCCCACCCTGCTCCGGCTGGCCGCGGCCGACCCGCCCGGCAGCGAACTGCGCCGCCTGCTCGGCTACCTGTGGTCCGAGGTGATCGGCGGCGAACTCTTCGGCGACGAGTCCGCGGGCGTCCTGGAGGCCTGGGCCGCCCAGGCCGAGACCGACCCGCTGCTCCTGGACGACCTGGTCAGCGTCCTGGTCCAGGACGTGGCCGCGCGCGGCGACCGCGTCGGCCGGCTCCTGGAGCGCTACGTCACGCGCTGGACCGAGCGCGACCGCTTCCGTCCCCTGCCCCGCGCCGCGGCGGTCCTCGGCAGCGCCCTGCGGCCGTCCGCCGCACCCGCTCACTTCGGAGGTGCCCGGTGACCGAGCCGGTGTCGTTGATCGTCAGCCAGACGGCGGTGCCCCGCGTGGCGGTGGGGCCGACCAGGGCGACCGAACCCCATCTCGCGGTGGTCTACGCCACCGCGTCCGGCGACGTGGCCTGCTTCGAGGGCCGCCCGATGAAGCCCTCCCAGCAGGTGTTCTCCAAGTACCGCACCCGCTACGAGGTCGACCTGCGCGCCCACCAGCGCTCCGCCGTCCTCGGCCGCAACCCGCTGGTCTCCCGGGACGGCGTGCACGCCTTCGAGGTGACCGTCGACTTCGCGTTCCGCGTCGACGGCTGGAAGGGCGCCGAGGACTTCGTCCGCTCCGGCCTGCGCGACCCGCTGCCCGTGGTCCACGGCCATCTGGTCTCCCTCTTCCACGGTGCCGGCCAGCGCTTCGGCATCGAGGACCCCTTCGGCCTCCAGTACCACCTCAACCAGCTCTGCGCCCAGCCGGTCGTCTTCCCGGAGGGCCTGAGGCTGTACGGCTGCCAGGTGTACGTGCGGCCCGACGCCAAGTCCCTGTCCCACCTGGAGTCCGTGATCGAGGCCGGCCGGCGCGAACACCTCGGGGCGGCCGAGCACGTACCCGACAGAGGCGCCGTCGTCCGGCAGATCGAGATCGACACCATCCGGCAGCAGGCCCGGATCCAGGCCACCGCCCGGCAGGCGGACGCGCTGGCCGACACCCTCACCACCAGCGACGGCCTGATCCGCCACTACCTCATCACCCACCCGCACGACGCGGCCGGCGCCTTCGAGATGCGGCGCCACCTGGAGGAGGCCCGCGCGGCCACCGCCGAACTGCAGAACCAGCGCGCCCTCGGCCTGTTCCAGGTGATGGCCGAGAAGGGCCTCATACAGGCCGGCGACCTGGAGCAGATGCGCCGGCAGCTCACCGGCACGGTCGGCCGCGCCACCGGCGGCGACGGCGCCCTGCCGTCCCTGACCGCCCCCCAGCTCCCCGCCGCCCGCCCCTGGGACCCGCCCCGGCTCCCGCCGGCCGGCCCCGCCGAACCCGCGCAGGCACCGCCCGGTCGCCCCCCGGCCGTGCTGTCCCCCACCGTCGGCCCGGCCTCCGGCGCCGCCCCCTCCGCGCCGCCCGCCACGACCGCCCCCACCGCCCTGATCTACCTCGTCGTCGACGAGTCCCTCGACCGGGCCTGCCTGGACGAGCTCCAGCGCGGACTGGACGCCCTGCACTCCGCGCTCTCCGACGCCCCGGACGTCTCCCGCGTGGTGCGGCTGGGCGTCCTCGGCATGGCCGCCACCACCGAACAGCGGCTGTCCCTGGCCGAGGTCGGCCCCGGCACCCGCACCCCCCTCCTCGTGGGCCGGCGCGGACTCTCCTACAGCCAGGCCTTCCGCACCCTGCGGCCGCTGATCGGACAGGACGTCACCGTCGTCAAGCACGACGGCGCGCAGGTGCTGCGGCCCCTGGTGTACTTCCTCACCGGCGGCACGCCCGACGAGGGCACCGGCTGGCGCGCCGACCACCACGACCTGACCGGCACCGACCGCAACCGGGCGGCCCCGCACCTCATCGCGCTGGGCTTCGGCCGGGCCGAGGCACGGGCCGTGCGGGGCGTGGCGACCCGCCCCGAGTTCGGGTTCATGGCCGCACCCCACCAGGACGCCGCCTCGGCCGCGCACAGCTGTGCCGCGTTCCTGCGGGACAGCGTCGTCGGGTACGCGCGGCGCCTCGCGTCCGGCGAGGCCAACTTCTCGATCAACCCGCCGGACGGCTTCCGGCGGGCGGAGGACGCGCTGTGACCCCGGGTCACCCCACCACCGCGGCCGACGCGATGCCCCAGCACGACGGAACCAGAAACAGAAACGGAAGACGATGACGGAAAGCAACCGGGGACACCTGCTCCCCATCTACGTCCTCGCCGACGAGTCGGGCTCCATGGACGAGCACATCGACGACCTCAACGACGGCCTGCGCTCCCTGCACCAGGCACTGCTCGGCGAGCCCATGGCCGCCGCCAAGGTCCGCTTCTCGGTGCTCGGCTTCTCCGACGACGTGATCGAACGCGTCCGCCTGGTGGACCTGCGCGGCGCGGCCGAGTTCCCGCGCCTGACCACCCGCGGCATGACCAGCTACCGGGCCGCCTTCGAGGACCTCATCAGCCGCATACCGGCCGACGTGGGCCGCCTGAAGGCCGAGGGCTACCAGGTGCACCGGCCCGCGGTGTTCTTCCTCAGCGACGGCCTGCCCAACCACGGCGAGGACTGGCAGGACCCGCACCGCCGGCTCACCGACCGCGACACCACCCTCGGCGCGCCCAACATCATCGCCTGCGGCATCGTCGACGCCGACGCCCAGACGATCAGCAGGGTCGCCACCCGGCCGGAGTTCGGCTTCGTCGCCAACAAGGGCGTCGACGTCGGCGCGGCCATCGCCACGTTCTGCACGGCCCTGACCAAGAGCGTGATCTCCTCCGGCCGTTCGCTGGGCTCCGCGTCCCCGCAGCTGGTGGTGGACAAGCCCGAGGGCTTCACCGTCGCGATCGACGTGATCTGACGTGTTCCCGTCCCGGCGTCGCCCTCCCGACGAACCCCCGAAGCGGACCGGCCAGGCACCCCCGCCGCCCCGCCCGGCACCACCCCTGCGCCCCGAACCGCCCGCGCAGCCCGCACCGCCCGGGCCGGCCGGAGTCTACGACTGGCAGCAGGAGACCGACTGGCCGCGCCAACCGCAGCGCCCCGCCGCACCGCCGCCCGCCTGGATCGGGGCCGACCTGTGGCGGCGGCTGCCCCTCGACGAGGAGGAGGGCCCCGAGTTCCCGCCGAAGCCGCCGACCGGCGGACTGTCGTACCGCCCCGACACCGTGTGCGACGGCTGGTCGACGCGGACCGTGGACCTGCGGCTGGCCTCGGTCCGCGGACAGCAGCACCGCTGGGACGGGCGCCCGCGGGAGGACGACGCGGCCGCGGCCTGGGACCCGGGCACCGGCGCCGTGGTCGTCGCCGTCGCCGACGGCGTCTCCGACGCGCGCCAGCCGCACATCGGCTCCCAGCTGGCCTGCCGCAGCGCCGTCGACGAACTGCTCAGCCAGGTGCGCTCGGGCGGCGGCTTCGTCACCGACTGGCAGAAGCTGCTGTCCACGGTCCACTGGCAGCTGCGCGAACAGGCCGGCCGCCTGCTGCGCACCCCGGACCCCGGGACCGAGGAGACGGCCGGCCTGCTCGCCACCACCCTGGTCGCCGGAGTGGCCACGCCCACCCCCGAGGGCCTGCACGTCGCCCTGCTGTCGGTCGGCGACTCCGGGGTCTGGCAGATCAAGCACCAGGAGCTCTACCCGATGCTCGGCGGCAAGACCGCCGGCGCCGACGGGCTGATCTCCTCGGCCGTACAGCCGCTGCCGTACGTCCCCGCGGAGCTGCGCCCGCTGGAGTTCCGGCTCGACCCGGGCAGCGTCCTGCTGGTCGGCACGGACGGGTTCGGCGACCCGGTCGGCGACGGCCGCGGTGTGGTCGGCCGGCTCTTCGCCGACCAGCTGCGCCGCCCCGTACCCCCGCTCGGCTTCGCGCACCTGCTCGACTTCTCCCGCGAGACCTTCGACGACGACCGCACCCTGATCGCCCTGTGGCCCCGCGACCGGGAGGGGACCGCGCCATGATGACGACGGTGTCGTGGGTCCGGCCCGACCAGCTCGGCGACTACACCGCGCACGGCCTGGGCTCCGGCGGCCAGGGCAGGGTGTACGCCGTGCCCAGCCCGCCGGGCCGCTTCCAGGGCGAGTACCTCGCCTACAAGGAGTACCTGCCGGCCCTCGCGTACGACGCCGACGTCCTGCACGACATGGTGGTGCTGCGCGACCTGCTGAGCCCGTCCGACCGGGCCCTGCTGGACAACCGGCTGACCTGGCCCTGCGCCATGGTCTACACCGGCCGCCCGCCGGAGCGGCTGCCGCCGTCGCGGAACGCCGGGATGCGCGTCGTCGGCTTCCTGATGCCGCGCGTGGCCCCGTCCTACGAACTGCACAGCGCGAGCCTGTCCGAGGTGAAGCTCCAGGCCCTGGAGTTCCTGCTCAACGACGACGGCTACGCCGCCCGGATCGGCCTGGACGTCGGCGACCCCCAGCGGCTGGCGCTGCTGCTCGATCTGGCCCGCACCCTGGACCGGCTGCACCACAACCAGGTCACGGTGGGCGACCTGTCACCGAAGAACATCCTGTTCACCCTGGCCGGCCCGCCCAAGTGCCTGCTGATCGACTGCGACTCCATGCGCTACCGGGGCCGGGACGTGATGCGGCAGGTGGAGACCACCGGCTGGGAGGTGCCCGAGCCCGCCAAGGCCACGACGGCCTCCGACTGCTGGAAGTTCGCCCTGGTCGCCGCCCGGATCTTCAACCGCGACCACGACAGCACGGACCTCGCACCGCTGCGCGCCGTCTCCACCGGACTGGCCGGCCTCGCCTCCCGCGGCCACACCCGCGACCCCGCCCGGCGGCCCGCGATGGCCGAGTGGCTGACCGCGCTGGACCTGGCCCAGCACCGGATGCGGCAGCGCCCGGCGCCGCCGCCCGCCGCCGGCCCGTACCGGCCGCCGCGGCAGCCGCCGCCCCCGGACCCCGTGCCCGGCCCGGTCCCCCTCCCGCTCCAGACCCCGCCCCGGCGTCCCCCGGCGGCCTCCGGGGCGGACGGGGGCGGCCCGGGCAAGGTCCTCGTGGCGCTGCTGCTGGTCATCGCGGCCATCTGGGCGGCCGTGCAGTACGGGCCGGAACTCGTGGCCGCACTGTCGTCGGCGTCGGAGCCGGCGACGGACAGTTCGTCCGTGCGCGCCGCGCCCGGCACCGGCGGCACGGACGGCTCGAAGGACCCGGCCGGACCGGAAACGGAACCGGAGTACGTGGCGGAGGCCCCCGGCGCGTCCGTGGACTACTCCCAGGTGGCGGACGATCCGCGGGCCCCGGACGTGGCCGGCCTGTTCGCCCGCTTCTACGGCGCCATCAACAACCGCGACTACGACGAGGCGCTCGGCCACTACGATCCCGGCACCGCCACGGTCGATCTCGACTCCACCGCCAGCCGCCGGAAGTGGAAGGAGGTCATGGCCACCACCCGGGAGTCGGGCATCGCCCTGACGGCCGTACACGACGCCGGGGACCTCACCCTGGCCACGGTCAGCTTCCGCAGCCACCAGGACCCCGGCTACGGCCCCGCCGGCGACGAGAACGGCACCTGCACGGACTGGACCGTCACCTACCAGCTGACCGGCACCGACGGCTACCGCATCTTCAAGGCGCCCGAGGAGGGGGTGAGCCACTCCCCGTGCTGAACCCCGTTCACCCGCCGAAGGCCAGCGCCTTCAGCCGGTCCACGGAGCGCACCAGCAGCGACTGACGCCCCGTCACCACCCAGCCCTGGGCGCGCCACTGCTCCAGCACCCGGCTCACCGAGCGCCGCGAGGAGAGCAGCAGCCCGGCGAGGTCGTCCTGGGAGAGCGGCAGCCCGATCCGGTGGCCGGGGCCGTCGGGCTCCGGCTCGCCGCACCGCTCGACCAGGTCGAGCAGGAGGGCGGCGAGCCGGGCGGGCACCGGCTCGGTGATGCCGGTGCGCTGGGCGTCGGCCTCGCGCAGCCGCTGCGACAGCGTCTGCTCCAGCGCGGCCGCGATGGACGGCCGGGACCGGGCGTACCCGTGGAAGCGGGCCGCCGTCAGCTGCAACACGCCGGCCCCGGTGGCCGTCAGGAGCGACGCCGATCGGCGCCGCCCCTCCAACCCGGCCTGTTCGCCGAGGAGTTCGCCCGGGCCGCGGAGCGCGAGCAGCGCACGGTAGCCGGCGTGCGACTGGGCGACCACCTTGATCCAGCCGCTCAGCAGCACGACCAGGTGGTCCGAGTCGTCGCCCTGGGCCAGCAGCAGCCGGTCCGCCGGCAGCGCCTGCCGGGTGCCCGCACGCTCCAGCAGGACCCGGTCGGCGGGATCGAGCGCCTCCCAGAAGGAGGCGGGGCGGTGACCCACGGCTACCGGCCCAGCAGCCACGCGAGCACGACCGCCAGCACACCGGCGACGGCGAGCAGCAGCGACTGGCGCACCCGCAGCTGCTTGGCCCAGACGACCCGGCTCATGACGACCAGCTGACGGCTCAGCGGCGCCAGCGCGGAGGTGTCGGCGAGCTTCTCGGCGAGACGGTCGGGTTCCCAGTGCCGCAGATCCCCGAAGTACACGAAGTTCTGCCGCCAGTCGTGTCCCCGCGCGGTGGCCAGCCGCGGACTGACCACGGAGACGGCCGCGAGCGCGGCGAGCCCGAGCAGTGCGGCGCCCGCCCAGAACAGCACGGTCGGGACGGTGCCGTGCAACTCGCCCAGCCGGTACCGGGACCCGGAGAACGCGACGATCGCACCCAGCGCGGCCGACTCCAGCGTCAGCGCGAACCCGGCCTTGGCGTCCACCTTCCCGGTCCAGTCCACCAGCGCCGCGTGGATCCGCCAGGCCGTCTCCACGGCATCCGTCTCCGCCTCCGCCATGCCTGCCCCCTCGTCAGTCGCCCCTGGCCCACGCCCGTAAGGCGTCCTTGTTCGCGAAGTCCGCGACATTCTTGTCGATCGGGTCGTCCGTGTACTGGTGGAAGCGCCACTTCGCCTTGATGCGGGGTCTGCCCGCCGTGACGTAGTCGGCGATCCACAGGCCGTCGCCGGCGTAGGAGGTGGTGTCGACGTTCAGCCAGTAGTGCCGGTTGCAGTACAGGATGACGCGGTTGCCGGGCCGCAGCTCCTGCACCGTGCGGAGGAAGCGGTCCTTCTCGGCGTTGCTCGCGTGCGTCCCGTCGCCGGTGGTCTCCCAGTCGACGGCGAGGATGTCGCCGGCCCGGTCCGGGGCCCTGCCGACGAAGTACTCGGCCTGGGCGGTCAGGTTGCCCGGCCACAGGAAGTGGTAGAAGCCGACGACGAGCCCGGCCCCCCGGGCCCGCTCGGTCTGGGCGGCCAGCTTCGGGTTGACGTAGGACCGGCCCTCCGTCGCCTTGACGAAGACGAAGGAGAGGCCGTCGGTGTCGTAGGCGGTGGACTGGTACGAGCTGACGTCGATGCCGCGCAGCATGGGGACTCCCGTACGTCGCTGCTGGGGGACGGGAGTTGATGATTCCCCCGGGCGGCGGCGGTGACGCGTTTTCAGCACTCGATGATGTTCACCGCGAGCCCGCCGCGCGCCGTCTCCTTGTACTTCACGCTCATGTCGGCGCCGGTGTCCCTCATCGTCTTGATGACCTTGTCGAGGGAGACCTTGTGGCTGCCGTCGCCGCGCATCGCCATGCGCGCGGCGGTGACCGCCTTGACCGCGGCCATGCCGTTGCGTTCGATGCACGGGATCTGGACCAGGCCGCCCACGGGGTCGCAGGTGAGGCCGAGGTTGTGCTCCATGCCGATCTCGGCGGCGTTCTCCACCTGTTCGGGGCTGCCGCCGAGCACCTCGGCGAGGGCGCCCGCGGCCATCGAGCAGGCGGAGCCGACCTCGCCCTGGCAGCCGACCTCGGCGCCGGAGATGGAGGCGTTCTCCTTGAAGAGCATGCCGATCGCGCCCGCGGCGAGCAGGAAGCGGACCACGCCGTCCTCGTCGGCGCCCGGCACGAAGTCGATGTAGTAGTGCAGGACCGCCGGGATGATGCCGGCCGCGCCGTTGGTGGGGGCGGTGACGACCCGGCCGCCGGCCGCGTTCTCCTCGTTCACGGCCATCGCGTAGAGCGTGATCCACTCCATGGCGAGGGCCTGCGGGTCGCCCTCGGAGCGCAGCTTGCGCGCGGTGTTCGCGGCGCGCCGGCGCACCTTCAGGCCGCCGGGCAGGATGCCCTCACGGGACATGCCGCGCCGCACGCACGCCTGCATCACCTGCCAGATCTCCAGCAGTCCGGCGCGGATCTCCTCCTCGGTGCGCCAGGCGCGCTCGTTCTCCAGCATCAGCGAGGAGATCGACAGGCCGGTCTCCTTCGTCAGGCGCAGCAGCTCGTCGCCCGTGCGGAAGGGGTACTTCAGGACCGTGTCGTCCAGTGTGATGCGGTCCGCGCCGACCGCTTCCTCGTCGACGACGAACCCGCCGCCCACCGAGTAGTACGTCTTGGACAGCAGCTCCGCCCCGGAGGCGTCGTAGGCCCACAGGGTCATGCCGTTGGCGTGGTAGGGCAGGGCCTTGCGGCGGTGCAGCTTCAGGCCGGTGCCGAAGTCGAAGGCGATCTCGTGCTCGCCGAGGAGGTTCAGCCGGCCGGCGGCCCTGATCGCCGCCACCCGCTCGTCGGCCGTCTCCACGTCCACCGTGCGCGGCGAGTCGCCCGCCAGGCCGAGCAGCACCGCCCTGGGGGTGCCGTGCCCGTGTCCGGTGGCGCCCAGGGAGCCGTACAGCTCGACGCGGAGCGCGGCCACGGAGTCCAGCAGCTCCTCGCCGCGCAGGCGGCGGGCGAACATCCGGGCCGCGCGCATCGGGCCGACCGTGTGGGAGCTGGACGGGCCGATGCCGATCGAGAACAGGTCGAAGACCGAGACGGCCACGGGGACTCCTGGGGGGCAGGGGGTGGTGCGGCGGGCCCCACGCCGTTGTGGAGCCCACCGGGGACTACTTCGTCAGGCCGGGGTACAGCGGGTGCCGGCCGGCGAGGGCCTTGACCCGCGCCTTCAGCGCCTCCGCGTCGTACGACGGCTTCAGCGCCTCGGCGATCACGTCCGCGACCTCGGCGAAGTCCTCGGCGGTGAAGCCGCGGGTGGCCAGGGCCGGGGTGCCGATGCGCAGGCCGGACGTCACCATCGGCGGGCGCGGGTCGTTCGGGACCGCGTTGCGGTTGACGGTGATGCCGATCTCGTGGAGCCGGTCCTCGGCCTGCCGGCCGTCGAGCTCGGAGTCGCGCAGGTCGACCAGGACGAGATGGACGTCGGTGCCGCCGGAGAGCACGTCCACGCCCACGGCCCTGACGTCGTCCCGCACGAGCCGCTCGGCGAGCAGGCGCGCGCCCTCCAGGGTACGGCGCTGCCGCTCCTTGAAGTCCTCGGAGGCGGCGACCTTGAAGGCGACCGCCTTCGCGGCGATCACGTGCTCCAGCGGGCCACCCTGCTGACCGGGGAAGACGGCGGAGTTGACCTTCTTGGCGAGTTCGGCGGTGGACAGGATCACACCGCCGCGCGGGCCGCCCAGCGTCTTGTGGGTCGTGGTGGTGACCACGTGGGCGTGCGGCACCGGGTTGGGGTGCAGGCCCGCCGCGACCAGGCCGGCGAAGTGCGCCATGTCGACCATGAGGTACGCGCCGGCCTCGTCGGCGATCCGGCGGAACGCGGCGAAGTCCAGCTGCCGCGGGTAGGCGGACCAGCCGGCGACGATCAGCTTCGGCCTGGCCTCCCGGGCGAGCCGCTCGACCTCGGCCATGTCGACCCGGCCGTCCTCGCCGACGTGGTAGGCGACCACGTCGTAGAGCTTGCCGGAGAAGTTGATCTTCATGCCGTGGGTCAGGTGCCCGCCGTGCGCGAGGTCCAGGCCCATGATCGTGTCGCCGGGCTTGAGCAGCGCGAACATCGCGGCGGCGTTGGCCTGGGCGCCCGAGTGCGGCTGCACGTTGGCGTGCTCGGCGCCGAACAGCTCCTTGACCCGGTCGACGGCGATCTGCTCGACCACGTCGACGTGCTCGCAGCCGCCGTAGTAGCGGCGGCCGGGATAACCCTCGGCGTACTTGTTGGTCAGGACCGAGCCCTGCGCCTCCATGACCGCGACCGGGGCGAAGTTCTCCGAGGCGATCATCTCGAGGGTGGACTGCTGGCGGTGCAGCTCGGCGTCGACGGCGGCCGCGACGGCCGGGTCGAGCTCGTGCAGGGGGGTGTTCAGGACGGACATGTGGCTACGACTCCTCAGCCGGCGGTGTGGGCGGCGTACTCGTCGGCGGAGAGCAGGTCGGCGGGCTCCTCCGCGATGCGCACCTTGAACAGCCAGCCGCCTTCGAAGGGGGCGGAGTTCACCAGGGACGGGTCGTTCACCACGTCCTCGTTGATCTCGGTCACCTCACCGGTGACGGGGGAGTACAGGTCGCTGACCGACTTGGTCGACTCCAGCTCGCCGCAGGTCTCGCCCGCGGCCACCTGGGAGCCCACCTCGGGGAGCTGGGCGAAGACGACGTCACCGAGGGCGTTGGCGGCGAACTCGGTGATGCCGACCGTCGAGACGCCGTCCTCGGCGGCCGACAGCCACTCGTGCTCCTTGCTGTAGCGCAGCTGCTGGGGGTTGCTCATGGCCTGAATTCTCCTGTACGCGGGGGAGTGCTGGTGAATGGGGGACTGCTTGAACTGCGTGTGAGCAGGGGAAATATGCAACGGGTCACGTGGACCCGAGCCCAGTGTCTACTTCTGGCGCTGGTAGAACGGCAGCGCCACGACCTCGTACGGCTCGTGGGTGCCCCGGATGTCCACCCCGACGCCCGGCGTGCCCGGAGCGGCGTGCGCGGCGTCGACGTAGGCCATCGCGATCGGCCTGCCCAGCGTGGGGGAGGGGGCGCCGGAGGTGACCTCGCCGATCACCTCGCCGCCGGCCACCACGGCGTACCCGGCGCGCGGGACGCGGCGGCCCTCGGCGATCAGGCCGACCAGGACGCGCGGCGGGCTGGCCTCGGCGCGGGCGGCGGCCTCGGCGAGGGCCTCGCGGCCCACGAAGTCGCCCGCCTTGCCGAACTTCACCACCCGGCCGAGCCCGGCGTCGAAGGGGGTGAGGGAGGTGGTCAGCTCATGCCCGTACAGCGGCATGCCCGCCTCCAGGCGCAGGGTGTCCCGGCAGGACAGCCCGCACGGGACCAGGCCGGCGCCGGCGCCCGCCTCGGTCAGCGCCTCCCACAGCGTGACGGCGTGCTCCGGCGCGACGAACAGCTCGAAGCCGTCCTCGCCGGTGTAGCCGGTGCGGGCGATCAGTGCCGGGACGCCCGCGACGGTGCCGGACAGGCCGGCGTAGTACTTCAGACCGTCGAGGCCGGCGTCGGTGAGCCGCCCGAGGACGCCGGGGGACTCGGGGCCCTGGACGGCGACCAGGGCGTAGGCGTCCCGGTCGTCGCGCACGGCGGCGTCGAAGCCCTCCGCGCGCTCCGTCAGCGCGTCCAGGACGGTCTGCGCGTTGCTCGCGTTGGCCACGACCAGGTACTCGGTCTCGGCGAGCCGGTAGACGATCAGGTCGTCGAGGATGCCGCCGTCCGCGCGGCAGATCATGGTGTAGCGGGCGCGGCCGACACCGACGGAGGCGATGTCGCCGACGAGCGCGTGGTTCAGCAGCCGCGCCGCCTGCGGGCCGGTGACCGTGATCTCACCCATGTGCGAGAGGTCGAACAGGCCGGCCCGCGTGCGCACCGCGAGGTGCTCGTCGCGCTCGGAGCCGTAGCGCAGCGGCATGTCCCAGCCGGCGAAGTCGGTCATGGTGGCGCCCAGCGAGCGATGCAGGGCATCGAGCGCGGTACGACGGAGTGCGGTGCTGCTCATCGGTCGGTCTCCCAAGGCATGACGGCGAGGTCGTTCCTCCCCATCTGTCATCGGAACCTGAGAGGTTCGCCATGACCGTCGGGACAGACGGTGAGCACGGCTTGCACCTTGGGTGGAGCCACTGCGGCAGCGGCCCGCTTTTCAGATGTGCCTCGCCCGCGCGGTGACGGGGCCTGAGAGATTCAAGGGAGGGACTTGCTCCTTCGGCGCCCCGGTCATGTCGTGCCCGGGGACTCTCCCGCGCGGATTCAAGCGGCCGGTATGCAGTTGGCGGGCTCATCATTGCACGCATCGCCGCCGGGCGGCAGGGGGCCTCGTCCGTGGGGGGCGCATCGCGGCAAAGGGGAGGCACGGAGCGTCCCCAGCCGGGCACAGTGTGCTGTAGCAGGCTTGTTGCGGGAAGCGGACGGAAACGCGAGACGCCTCGTATTACCTTCTCTTTACACTCGAAGGGGACGGTAACTCGTGAACCGCCCCAGGGGAGGACGATCACGGTGAACAGGACCACGGCCTACGCGGCCACCGCTGGCCTCGCACTGCCCGAGCAGCCGACCGCCCCGGCCCGGGGCGCGTGCGCCCCGCTGCCGTCCCCCGTGGTCCGCGACCTGCGCGAGCGCGCGGGCCGCAGCCCGCACGCCCTGCTGTTCGGCCCGCACGACCTCGTCGTGATCACCGGGCTGCCCGGCAGCGGCAAGTCCACCCTCATGCGGCGCGCGGTCCGCGGCCGGCGCGTCGACTCCCAGGACACCCGCGACCGCTGGGACGGCCGTACGCCGAGCTGGCTGCCCTACGCCGTCTACCGCCCCCTCGTCCGCCTCGCGCACTACGCCGGGCTGCGCCGCGCCCTGCGCAGCGGCGAGGGCGTCGTCGTGCACGACTGCGGCACGCAGGCCTGGGTGCGTGCCTGGCTGGCCCGCGAGGCCCGCCGCCGCGGCGGCACGCTGCACCTGCTGCTGCTCGACGTCACCCCCGAGCAGGCCCTGGCCGGCCAGCGCGAACGCGGCCGGGGCGTCTCGCGGTACGCGTTCCTGCGCCACCGCCGCGACGCCGCCCTGCTGCTGCGCCGCGCGCACCGCGGCGACCTGCCCCGCGGCTGCGGCGCCGCCGTCCTGCTCGACCGCGCGGCGGCGGACGCCCTGCGCCGGATCGGCTTCACGGGCTGACGCGGCGCGCGGGGCGGGCGGCGCGCTAGCCTTTTCAGCCGGCAGCACTGGTACGGAGCAGGTGGTAGGCAGATGGACCTCTCGGGGGACTTTCCGGCGCAGGCGCACCCCCATCCGCACGGCGGGTGGCCCGGCAACGAGCTGGAGGAGGTGCTGTCGGCCTCCCTCGGCGTCCCGTCGGCGGGCGCCCGCATCGTGGAGGTGCTGGGCCGCAGCTTCGTGTGGGTGCCGCTGCCCAGCGGCGGCGGCCCGCACAGCGGCCCCCTGGACCTGCCGGGCATCGAGATCGGCGGGCAGGCCTACGTCCCCGTGTTCAGCTCCGAGGAGCAGCTGCGCCAGGTCGCCGGCCCCCACATGGCGTACACCGTCGCCCCCGCCGTCGAGTTCGCCCGCGGTCTGCCCCCGCAGGCGGGCATCGCGGTGAACCCCGGCGGCGTGGTGGGCGTCCCGCTCCCCCCGCCGGCGGTCGCCGAACTCGGCCGGGCCGGCCGCACCCCCCTCGACGGCCCCGCGAACGGCGGCCGGGTCCGCCTGTACGAACCCGACTGGCAGGACGACCCGGTGGACTTCCTCGCGGCGGCGTCCGCGGAGTTCGCCGCCCTCGGCGTCGTCACCGCGGCCCGCCGCTGCCTGGCGGCGATCGAGACGGCCGACCCGGTGATGTTCGTCGGCGTCGAACTCTCCCAGTGGGAGGGCGACCTGCGCGCCGCCCCCCTGGACGCCCTGGGCCGGGCCCTGGGCAGGACGCCGGTGGCCTGGCCGGTCAACCTGGTCCTGATGGACGTGGCCCAGGACCCGGTGGTCGACTGGCTGCGGGAGCGGGTGCGCCCCTTCTACCAGCACGGCCGGTGAAACGCCCGCGCGGACGGCCGGCCCCGGGGCGCGGGGACCTGCGCGTCCGGCCACGGACGGCCCGCACTCGCCGGGACGACACAGTTCCCGAGTCGGCAGGCGCCTTTAAGCTAGGGTCACGGCTCGAACAGGGCGTTGCACGAAGGGGCGGTACACAGTGAGCGCGAGCGGCACGGGCACGGCCGCGGCCGGCCAGGTCGAGCACCTGCTGCGCCAGGTGACGCCGGGGCGCTACGACGCCTACGAGGCACTCCTGCGCGCCCTCGCCACCCCCCACTCCGGCCAGGTCTGGATGCTGCTCTGGCACGGCCAGGCCGGCAGCCCCGACGCCCAGTACGGGAACATGGAGGTCGACGGCTACGGCTACGCGCCCTGCGTCACCTCCGCCCAGGAGCTCTCGGCGAGCGGCTGGATGCGCAGTTACGAGGTGGTCGACGGCCTGGACGTGGCCCGCACCCTCTACCCCGACCACTACGGCCTCTGGCTGAACCCGCACGCCCCCGGCGGCGGCGTCGGCATCCCCTGGCTGGACCTGCGCCGCATCGCCACCGGCCTCGACCGCCAGCCCGCCGGGCCGCTGCGGCTGTCCGAACCGGGCATCCAGATCCCGCAGTTCTACGCCCTGCTGTCGCAGAACGCCCATCGCACCCCGGCCGTCCGCTCCCTGCGCCGCGCCTGGGTCCAGCCCGCGCTCGGGGCGCCGTACCTCGCCATCGGTCTCGACGTGTACGACACCTCCCCGTCCGCCGTGGACTCGGTGCGGGCGATGATGCAGCAGTCGATCGGCGCGGTGCCGGACGGGCTGCCGGTGTCGACGGTGGCGATGACCGACGAGTTCGACCCGGTCGCGATGTGGCTGCGCGTCAACTCCCGCCCGTTCTACGACCGTGAGGCCCACGCCGCTCCGGCGCCGGCCCCGTTGGCCGGCGGTTACGGATACCCGCGGCCTTACTGACCGAGGGCCGTACCGACCGGGGGCCGTACCGACCGGGGGCCGTACCGACCGAGGGCCGTACTGACCGAGGGCCGTACTGACCGAGGGCCGCGCCGGACGTGGGCCTTCCCACGACAAGGCCCGTGCGGGCCTTCATCGTTGCGTTCGGTAACCGTACCCTTGCGTCCGCATAACGGAATCCGCAGACAGCATCACGGTTGCGCATCCTTTCCCCGTCAAGTCTGGCGACAGATCTCCAAAGCGTTGAAGACTCCCGCCCCAGGGGTTCACACCCCAGGGCATGACGGATTGACACGGATTCAACACGCCGCTACAGCGGCAAGTGCGGGCCCGGCTACCGCCGGTCGAGAGGGGTCCCTGCCAGATGACGGCACCATTGCACGACCCGACCGTGGAAGCGGCCCCGAGTGCGGCCGAGGAAGCGGCGCTGGTCAGCGGCGACGCAAAGGCCGTACAGGGACGGTCCCTCGGGCGTATCGCCTGGGAGCGGCTCAAACGCGACAGACTGGCCCTCGCGGGCGGCGTCGTGGTGCTCCTCCTCGTCCTGGTCGCCGTGCTCGCGCCGGTGATCACCGGCCTGGTCGGGCAGGACCCGGAGACCCACCACGAGGACCTGATCGACCCGCTGTTCGGCACGCCGATCGGCTCGCTCGGCGGCATCAGCGGCGAGCACCTGCTCGGCGTCGAACCGGTCAACGGCCGCGACATCTTCGCCCGGATCGTCTACGGCGCCCAGATCTCCCTGCTCGTCGGCTTCCTGTCCGCCGCGGTCGCCGTGGTCCTCGGCACCGTGCTGGGCATCCTCGCCGGCTTCTTCGGCGGCTGGGTGGACACCGTCATCTCCCGGGTGATGGACGGTCTGCTGGCCTTCCCGCAGCTGCTGTTCATCATCGCGCTGGTCTCCGTCATGCCGAACGAGCTGCTGGGCCTGAGCGGCACCGGTGTGCGCCTGTTCGTGATGATCCTGGTCATCGGCTTCTTCGGCTGGCCCTACATCGGACGCGTGGTGCGCGGCCAGACGCTCTCGCTGCGCGAACGCGAGTACGTCGAGGCGGCCCGGTCGCTGGGTGCCGGGCGGTTCTACATCCTGTTCAAGGAGCTGCTGCCCAACCTGGTCGCGCCGATCATCGTGTACACGACGATGATGATCCCCACCAACATCCTCACCGAGGCGGCACTCAGCTTCCTGGGCGTGGGCGTCAAGCCGCCCACGGCCTCCTGGGGACAGATGCTGTCGAGCGCTCTCGACTACTACGAGTCGGACCCCATGTACATGGTCATCCCGGGCGTGGCGATCTTCATCACCGTCCTGGCCTTCAACCTCTTCGGCGACGGCGTCCGCGACGCGCTGGACCCCAAGGGCTCCCGCTGAACCGCCGTACCGCTCGTGACCCGTGGCGCAAGGCACGGGGTCTCTCATCAATTCCGGAGGATCCGAGATCGTGACTACCCAACGCACCTCAGGGCGGCGCAAGCAGGCCATGGCCGCTGCCGCCGTGGTCGCCGCGCTGCTGACCACGGCGGCGTGCGGCGGCGGCGGCGGTGAGGACGGCGGTTCGCAGAACGGCGCGGCCGGCTACGACGCCGCGAACAACAAGGTCGCCCAGGCCGCGCTGGCCGAGAAGGGCGGCACCCTGAAGTTCGCCAGCGCGCAGGATGCCGACTCGTGGGACACCACGCGCGGTTACTACGGCTTCATGTGGAACTTCGCCCGCTACTACAGCCGCCAGCTCGTCACGAACAAGACGGAGCCGGGCAGGGCCGGCGCCGAGCTGACCCCGGACCTCGCCACCGGTCTGGCCGAGATCAGCGACGACGGCAAGACCTACACGTACACCCTGCGTGACGGCGTCACCTGGGAGGACGGCAAGCCGATCACGTCCAAGGACGTGAAGTACGGCATCGAGCGCGTCTGGGCGCAGGACGTGCTCTCCGGCGGCCCGACGTACCTCAAGGAGGTGCTCGACCCCGAGGGCGAGTACCCGGGTCCGTACAAGGACAAGTCGGCGGACAAGCTGGGCCTGAAGTCCATCGAGACGCCGGACGACAAGACGATCGTCTTCAAGCTCCCGGAGGCCAACTCGGACTTCGAGGAGATGCTGGCGCTGATCTCCGCCTCCCCGGTCCGCCAGGACAAGGACACCAGGTCCAAGTACGGTCTGCACCCGTTCTCCTCGGGCCCGTACAAGTTCGCGTCCTACAACCCGGGCAAGGACCTCGAACTGGTCCGCAACACCCAGTGGAAGCAGGCCTCGGACCCGGTGCGCAAGGCGTACCCGGACGAGATCACGGTCAAGTTCTTCTCCAACGCCAACGACCTGGACGCCCGGCTGATCGCCGGTGACTACGACCTGGACCTGGCCCAGACCAGCCTCTCGCCGCAGGGACGTTCCACCGCCCTGAGGGAGCACAAGGAGAACCTGGACAACCCGGTCTCCGGCTACATCCGCTACGCGGCCCTCGCGCAGAACGTGAAGCCGTTCGACAACATCCACTGCCGCAAGGCGGTGCTCCTCGGCGCCGACCACGTCTCCCTGCAGACCGCGCGCGGCGGCCCCGTCGCCGGCGGCGACATCGGCACCAACATGCTGCCGCCGGGCATCCCCGGCGGCGAGGGCCAGAAGTACGACCCGTACGCGATGGCCGGCGCCGACAAGAAAGGCAACGTTGCCAAGGCCAAGGAGGAGCTGAAGGCCTGCGGTCAGCCCAACGGCTTCAGGACCACCATCGCGGTCCGCAACAACAAGCCCGTCGAGGTGGCCACCGCCGAGTCGCTCCAGGCGTCGCTGAAGAAGGTCGGCATCCAGGTCGAGATCGACCAGTACGACGGCGCGCAGAACTCCAGCGTGATCGGCAGCCCCTCCAACGTGGAGAAGAAGGGCTACGGCATCATCATCATGGGCTGGGGCGCCGACTTCCCGTCCGTCCAGGGCTACGGCCTGCCGCTGTGGCACAGCAAGTACATCCTGGAGAGCGCCAACAACAACTACGCGCTCATCGAGGACAAGGCGATCGACGGCCTGTTCGACGACTACGTCAACACGCTGGACGACGCCGAGAAGACCCGCATCGCCACGGAGATCAACCACAAGGTGATGGACGGCGCGTACTACCTGCCCTTCGTCTTCGAGCGGTTCCTCAACTGGCGCTCGGACCGGCTGGCGAACGTCTACACCACGGACGCGTACAGCGGTATGTACGACTTCGTCAACCTCGGCCTGAAGAACACGAAGTAACCGGCACACCCGCCGTACGGCACGAAAGGCAGGTGAAGGCCGGCGCGGCGTGACCGCGGGCCACCCGGGGCACCTCCCACGCTCATGAGGCGGTGGGGGAGACCGGAGGCGGCCCGCGGTCCGCGGCGGGCCGTTAGCTGTGCTCGCTTACCTCATCAGGCGGCTGTTCGCCGCCGCAGTGATGCTCGTGGTCATCGTCATGGTGGTCTTCAGCATCTTCTTCCTCATCCCCGAGTGGGCGGGCGTCGACGTCGCCCTGAGCTTCGTGGGCAAGCAGGCCGACCCCGCCGCCGTCGAGGCCGTGCGGGTGAAGCTGGGCCTGGGCGACCCGATCTACGCGCAGGTCTGGGAGTTCTTCAAGGGCATCTTCGTGGGCCGCACCTACGCGGCCGGCGGTGACGTCACGCACTGCGCCGCGCCCTGCTTCGGCTACTCCTTCCGCAGTGAGCAGGCCATCTGGCCGGTGCTGACCGACCGTTTCCCGGTGACCCTGGGGCTGGCGCTCGGCGCGGCCGTGCTGTGGCTGGTCTTCGGCCTCGCCGCGGGAGTGCTCTCCGCCCTCAAGCGGGGCAGCTTCTGGGACCGCGGCGCGATGATCGTCGCCCTGGCGGGTGTCTCCCTGCCCATCTACTTCACCGGTCTGCTCAGCCTGGCGGTCTTCTCCTACGGACTGGGCTGGATCGACGGCGAGTTCGTCCCCCTGGAGGAGAGCCTCACCGGCTGGCTCGGCGGCATGATCCTGCCGTGGGTCACCCTCGCCTTCCTCTACGCGGCGATGTACGCCCGCATCACGCGCGCCACCATGCTGGAGATCCTCGGCGAGGACTACATCCGCACCGCCCGCGCCAAGGGCCTGCGGGAGCAGGTCGTCATCCGCAAGCACGCGATGCGCTCGACGATGACGCCCATCCTCACCATGCTCGGCATGGACCTCGGCGCCCTCATCGGCGGGGCGATCCTGACCGAGACCACCTTCTCCCTGCCCGGCCTCGGCCAGGCCGTGCTGAACGCGATCAAGAACCAGGACCTGCCCGTCATCCTGGGCGTCACCCTGATCACGTCGCTCGCGGTGCTCATCGCCAACCTCGTGGTGGACGTCCTGTACGCCGTGATCGACCCCCGAGTGAGGCTCTCATGACCGAACTGAGCAAGACCGGCGCGGCCGTGGGCGAACCCGTCACCGCCGCCGCGCCGACCGCCTTCCTCGACGTACGCGACCTCAAGGTGCACTTCCCGACCGACGACGGCCTGGTCAAGTCCGTCGACGGGCTCAGCTTCCAGCTGGACAAGGGCAAGACCCTCGGCATCGTCGGCGAGTCGGGCTCCGGCAAGTCGGTGACCTCGCTCGGCATCATGGGCCTGCACACCGCCGGCCAGTACGGCCGGCGCAAGGCGCGGATCTCCGGCGAGATCTGGCTGAACGGCACCGAGCTGCTGTCCGCGCCCGCCGACCAGGTGCGCAGGATGCGCGGCCGCGAGATGGCGATGATCTTCCAGGACCCGCTGTCCGCGCTGCACCCGTACTACACGATCGGCCAGCAGATCGTGGAGGCGTACCGCATCCACCACGACGTCGACAAGAAGACCGCCCGCCGCCGGGCGGTGGAGATGCTCGACCGGGTCGGCATCCCGCAGCCCGACCAGCGCGTCGACGACTACCCGCACGAGTTCTCCGGCGGCATGCGCCAGCGCGCGATGATCGCGATGTCGCTGGTGAACAACCCCGA
Organism: Streptomyces cinereospinus; assembly: GCF_042430725.1. NCBI lineage: Bacteria > Bacillati > Actinomycetota > Actinomycetes > Kitasatosporales > Streptomycetaceae > Streptomyces > Streptomyces cinereospinus. The sequence continues at coordinate 21,557 of NZ_JBHMCY010000051.1, forward strand.
ACTGCTCATCGCGGACGAGCCGACCACCGCCCTGGACGTGACCGTCCAGGCGCAGATCCTGGACCTGATCCGGGACCTGCAGAAGGAGTTCGGCTCGGCCGTCATCGTCATCACCCACGACCTGGGCGTCGTCGCCGAGCTGGCCGACGACCTGCTGGTGATGTACGGCGGCCGGTGCGTGGAGCGCGGCCCGGCCGAGAAGGTGTTCTACGAGCCCCGCCACCCCTACACCTGGGGCCTGCTCGGCTCGATGCCGCGGCTCGACCGCGACCAGCAGGAGCGTCTCGTCCCGGTCAAGGGCTCCCCGCCCTCCCTCATCAACCTCCCGTCCGGCTGCGCCTTCAACCCGCGCTGCCCGTACGCGGACATCCCGAAGGACGACGTCACCCGCACGGTGCGCCCCGAGCTGACCGAGGTCGGCAGCCGGCACTGGGCCGCCTGCCACATGTCGCAGGAGCAGCGGGAGCGTATCTGGACCGAAGAGATTGCGCCGAAGCTGTGAGCGAGGAAAAAGCAGTGACCGTCCCTGCCCAGAGCGGCGGCGCCACCCTCACCGAGGGCGCCGCCCCCGGCGAGACCCTGCTGAAGGTGACCGGGCTCCAGAAGCACTTCCCGATCCGCAAGGGCCTGCTCAAGCGGCAGGTCGGCGCGGTCCGGGCGGTGGACGGCCTGGACTTCGAGGTGCGGGCCGGCGAGACCCTCGGTGTCGTGGGCGAATCCGGCTGCGGCAAGTCCACGATGGGCCGGCTGATCACCCGGCTGCTCGAACCGACCGCCGGGACGGTCGAGTTCGAGGGCAAGGACATCACGCACCTCGGCGTGGGCGGGATGCGCCCGCTGCGCCGCGACGTGCAGATGATCTTCCAGGACCCGTACTCGTCGCTGAACCCGCGCCACACCATCGGCACGATCATCGGGGCGCCCTTCCGGCTCCAGGGCGTCACGCCCGAGGGCGGCGTCAAGAAGGAGGTGCAGCGGCTGCTGTCGGTGGTCGGGCTCAACCCCGAGCACTACAACCGCTACCCGCACGAGTTCTCCGGCGGTCAGCGCCAGCGCGTCGGCATCGCCCGCGCGCTGGCCCTCAACCCCAAGCTGGTCGTGGCCGACGAGCCGGTCTCCGCGCTGGACGTCTCCATCCAGGCGCAGGTGGTGAACCTGCTGGACGACCTCCAGCAGGAGCTCGGCCTGACGTACGTGATCATCGCGCACGACCTGTCCGTCGTCCGGCACGTCTCGGACCGGATCGCGGTGATGTACCTCGGCAAGATCGTGGAGCTGGCCGACCGCGACCAGCTCTACACGTCGCCGATGCACCCGTACACCAAGGCCCTGCTGTCGGCGGTGCCGATCCCGGACCCGGCCCGCCGCGGGGCCAAGAGCGAGCGCATCCTGCTCAAGGGCGACGTGCCCTCGCCGATCTCCCCGCCCAGCGGCTGCCGCTTCCACACCCGGTGCTGGAAGGCGACGGAGATCTGCCGGACCGCCGAGCCGCCGCTGCTCGAACTGCGGCCGGGCCAGCGGGTCGCCTGCCACCACCCGGAGAACTTCGCGGACCAGGCGCCGCAGGACACCGTGCTGCTGACCGCCGCGAAGGAGGCGGCGGAGCTGGTGGCGGACGAGGTGCTGGCGGAGTCCGCGGAGACGAGCGCGGCGGTGGCCGCGGAGGTGCACGGCACCGTCCAGGACGGCACTGCCCAGGACGGCACTGCCCAGGACGGCACTGCCCAGGACGGCACCGTCCAGGACGCCGCCGCCCAGGACGCCGCCGCCACGGACGCGAAGGGCACCGCGGCGGCCGACGACAAGTAAGCCGCGCCCGGCCCCCGCCTTGCTTCGGAAGGCGGGGGCCGGGCGCTGGGTGAGAATGTCAGGGTGCTCCAGCAACTGTTCACCCCGTCCGTCCAGCACACCCTCGATCTGATCGGGATCTTCGTCTTCGCGATCTCCGGCGCCCTGCTGGCCGTCCGCAAGAACTTCGACGTCTTCGGCATCGCCGTGCTCGCCGAGGCCACGGCGCTGGGCGGCGGGCTGTTCCGGGACCTGATCATCGGCGCCGTGCCGCCGGCCGCCTTCACGGACCTGGGGTACTTCGTCACACCGCTGCTCGCCGCGCTCCTGGTCTGCTTCCTCCATCCGCACGTGGAGCGCATCCAGGCCGGGGTGAACGTCTTCGACGCGGCCGGCCTGGGCCTGTTCTGCGTCGCGGGCACCACCAAGGCGTACGAGTACGGACTCGGCCTGCACGCCTCCGCCGCCCTCGGCCTCGCCACCGCCGTGGGCGGCGGCGTCCTGCGGGACGTGCTTGCCAACGAGGTGCCGTCGCTGCTGCGCTGGGACCGCGACCTGTACGCCGTCCCCGCGGTCGTCGGCTCCGTGATGGTCGCCGTGTGCATCCGCTACGACGCCCTCAACCCGCTGACCAGCACCCTCGCCGCCGCCACGGCCTTCGTGCTGCGGCTGCTGGCGATGCGCTTCCACTGGCGCGCGCCCCGGGCGTGGAACCGGCGCTCGACCGTCCGCGAGGAGGAGCCGCCACGGCAGCCGACCGCAAAAGCTACCGCTTAGTAGTTTCTTGTTGTACGGTACCGCCATGGCTCAGGCATCCCAGGCGACCATCGGCAACAGCGAGTTCGACCGCGACACCGCCGTCACCCGGCGCTCCGAGGGCGTCTACGACATCGACCTCTCGGCGGGGTGGACCATCGTCAGCGCCGTCAACGGCGGCTACCTCCTCGCCGTCCTGGGCCGCGCGCTCGCCGACGCGCTGCCGCACCCGGACCCGTTCACCGTCTCCGCGCACTACCTGACCGCCTCGCAGCCCGGCCCCGCGGTCGTCCGCACCGACGTCGTGCGCACCGGCCGCACCCTCTCCACCGGCCAGGCCTCGCTCTTCCAGTACGACGACCAGGGCCGCGAGGTCGAACGGGTCCGCGTCCTCGCCTCCTACGGCGACCTCGACGCCCTCCCCGACGACGTGCGCACGACCGCGCGGCCGCCCGCGATGCCGCCGACGGACCAGTGCTTCGGGGCCGAGGGCGGGCCCGCACCCGTCGACGGCAGCTCGGCCATCGCCGACCGGCTGATGCTCAAGCTCGACCCGTCGACGCTGGGCTGGGCGCTGGGCTCGCCGTCCGGCAAGGGGGAGATGCGGGCCTGGTTCGGCCTCAGGGACGGCCGGGACGCCGACCCCTTCTCTCTGCTGCTCGCGGTGGACGCGCTGCCGCCGACCGCGTTCGAGATGGGCCTGTCCGGCTGGGTGCCGACGGTCGAGCTGACCGTGCACGTGCGCTGCCGCCCGGCGCCGGGCCCGCTGCGCGTCTGCCTCACCACCCGTAACCTCGCCGGCGGCTTCCTGGAGGAGGACGCCGAGGTGTGGGACAGCGCGGACCGGCTGGTGGCGCAGTCCCGGCAGCTGGCCCGGGTGCGGCTCGGGTCGTGAGGCGCGCCGCGCCGCACGCACGGCCCGGCGACCGGGTGTTCCGAACGCCGCCCCGGGACGCGCTGGTCGCGTGCCCGCCTCGAGGACGCCCTCAGTCCAGCCAGTGGGCGCGGCCGATGCCGATCAGCCGCAGCCGGCGGGCCGCCAGCCGGGCGACCCGCTGCTGCTCCTCCGCGGAGCCGAGCGCCTCCAGGAAGAGCGAGGCGGTGACCAGCGTCTGGTCGACGTACAGGCCCGCGAGCATGGACAGGTCGTCGTCGCTCCAGCCGCCGGCCGCGCGGTCCTTGGCCAGCTCGGCCGTCACCTCCTCGGTGAACAGGGCCAGTTGGCCGCGGATCGCCTCGCGCACGGACCGCACCCCGCCGTGCTGCTCGCGGGCGACGAAGCGAACGTGGGCGGGGGTGCGCCCGCACGTGACCGCCGATCAGCTCCACGACACGGCCGATGCGTTCGCCGCTGTCGCCGGCCGTGGACACGATCGTGCGGATCGTCGGGTGCAGGCTGCCCAGCGCCTCCTCGACCAGTGCCACCCCGAGGTCCGCCGTGGAGCGGAAGTGCCGGTAGAAGGCGGTCGGGGCGACACCGGCCGCGCGGGTGACCTCGCGCAGCCCCGGACTGCTCAGGCTCTGCTCCTCCAGCAGGCCCAACGCGGCGTCCAACAGCGCCTGCCGGGTCTTCTGCTTCTGTGCCTGCCGGATGCCGAGCGGGTGACCCATGCCATGCAGTCAACAGCTGTTCTCCGGAATGGAGAAGTCATGGGACTCGCTGCACCGGTAAGTCAGTGAACAACTGTGAACGCAAGCGCCGACCGCACCCGCCGAGCGCCGCACCGGCATCCGGGGCACCGACGGCATGGCCGTCGCCTCCTTCGTCCTCGGCCTGCTGGGCGCGCGGTCAGGAGGTGCAGCCGGGCCGCCGCGCAGCCAGGGGGCCTGCTCGTCCTCAGCCTCTTCCCGGCCCCGTGGCCGTCGCCCTGGCCGCCGTCGGCCTCCGGCGCGGCACCGACCGCCCCTCCCGCGCCTGCCCCGGTCTCGGCCCGGGCGTCGCCGACCTGGTCGTCCTGGCGGCGTCCACGCAGGCCGACGACTCGATCTCGGGGCGCCTCCGACGGAGCCGGCCCGGACTCCGGTCCACCTCACCCCGGCTCGGCGGCCGCGGCGCCGTAGAATCGGCGGCACCATGGCATACCTCGACCACGCCGCGACCACCCCGATGCTCCCGGAGGCGGCAGAGGCACTCACCGCCCACCTGCGCAGCACGGGCAACGCCTCCTCCCTCCACGCATCCGGACGCCGGGCCCGCCGCACCGTCGAGGAAGCCCGCGAGACCCTCGCGGAAGCCCTCGGCGCCCGCCCCAGCGAGGTCGTCTTCACCTCCGGCGGCACCGAGGCGGACAATCTCGCCGTCAAAGGCCTGTACTGGTCCCGGCGCGACGCCGACCCGGCCCGCACCCGGGTCCTGGCCAGCCCCGTCGAGCACCACGCCGTGCTGGACGCCGTGCACTGGCTCGGCGAGCACGAGGGCGCCACCGTCGAGTACCTCCCGGTCGACCGCCACGGCCGGGTCCACCCCGAGGCGCTGCGCGAGGCCATCGCCCGCAACCCCGACGACGTGGCCCTGGCCACCGTCATGTGGGCGAACAACGAGATCGGCACGGTGCTGCCGATCGCCGAACTCGCCGAGACCGCCGCAGAGTTCGGCGTACCGCTGCACTCCGACGCGGTCCAGGCATTCGGGCAGCTGCCGGTGGACTTCGCCGCGTCCGGGCTCGCCGCGATGACCGTCTCCGGCCACAAGACCGGCGGCCCGTACGGCATCGGCGCGCTGCTCCTGGGCCGCGAGTACAGCCCCGTGCCCGTGCTGCACGGGGGCGGCCAGGAACGGCACGTCCGCTCCGGCACCCTCGACGTGCCCGCCATCGCCTCCTTCGCCGTCGCCGGCCGGCACGCCGCCGCGCGCCGCGCGGAGTTCGCCCGCGAGATCGGCGCCCTGCGCGACGCCCTGATCGACGTGGTCCGTACGGCGGTGCCGGACGCGATCCTCGGCGGCGACCCCGAGCACCGTCTCCCGGCCAACGCCCACTTCACCTTCCCCGGCTGCGAGGGCGACTCCCTGCTGCTGCTCCTGGACGCCCAGGGCATCGAGTGCTCCACCGGCTCCGCCTGCACCGCCGGTGTCGCCCAGCCCAGCCACGTCCTGCTCGCCACCGGCACCGATCCGGACCTGGCCCGCGGCACGCTGCGCTTCTCCCTCGGCCACACCTCCACGGCGGCCGATGTCGAGGCGGTCGCCAGGGCCATCGGCCCGGCGGTGCAGCGGGCCCGCGCGGCGGGGCTGACCTAGGGGGCGTCCCGCCGGTCGTGCCGGGCTCGTGGCCCCCTGGGCCCGGCGTCAGGCCCGCGCCGTCCGGGCGGCCGCCTGGCGGACCAGGCGCATGTACCGGTCCCAGTCCCAGTGCTCGCCGGGGTCGGTGTGGTCGGTGCCCGGCACCTCCACGTGGCCGATGATGTGCTCGCGGTCGACGGGTATGCCGTACCGCGCGCATATCCCCGCGGTGAGACGGGCGGACGCGGCGTACATCGCGTCCGTGAAGTCCTGCGGGCGGTCCACGAAACCGGCGTGCTCGATGCCGATGCTGCGTTCGTTGTAGGCGCGGTTGCCCGCGTGGTACGCCACGTCCAGCTCGCGGATCATCTGCGTGACGTGGCCGTCCGCGCGGACGACGTAGTGCGAGGCCGCTCCGTGCTCCGGGTCCTGGAAGACCTTCACGGCGCTGTCGAAGCTGCCCTGGGTGACATGGACGATCACCATGTCGATCGTGTAGTCGGCCGGACGGTCCGCCCGCCGCCAGTTCGCCGACGAGGCCGCCACCCAGCGCGCGCCCGTGGCGTCGACGGCCCCCGCCACCCGTGGCCTGTCCACCCCCGGTACCTGCCACCACAGCCGCGACAGGTCGTCGCCCGCCACCGCCGCACCCGTGCCCACCGCGGCCGCGGCCCCGCCGATGATCAGCGCGCGCCGCCCGATCCGCCGGCCCCGGCCGCTCTTCGTCTGTTCCATGTGAGCGAGAACGGATGTGGGCGGCCGCCGGTTCCCGCGTCCCCGTACCCTGGAGGGGTTATGACTGACACCCCGCAGCGCTCCCGTCCCCTCCGCGTCCTCGCCGCCATGTCCGGCGGTGTCGACTCCGCCGTCGCCGCCGCCCGCGCGGCCGAGGCCGGCCACGACGTGACCGGCGTCCACCTCGCGCTCTCCGCGAACCCGCAGTCGTTCCGCACGGGCGCCCGGGGCTGCTGCACGATCGAGGACTCCCGCGACGCCCGCCGCGCCGCGGACGTCATCGGCATCCCCTTCTACGTGTGGGACCTCGCCGACCGCTTCCGCGAGGACGTCGTGGAGGACTTCGTCGCCGAGTACGAGGCGGGCCGCACGCCCAACCCGTGCCTGCGCTGCAACGAGAAGATCAAGTTCGCCGCGCTGCTGGACAAGGCGCTGGCGCTGGGCTTCGACGCGGTCTGCACGGGCCACTACGCCCAGGTGATCACCCGCGAGGACGGCACCCGCGAGCTGCACCGCGCCTCCGACCTGGCCAAGGACCAGTCGTACGTGCTCGGCGTGCTGGACGACCGGCAGCTCGCGCACGCGATGTTCCCGCTCGGCGACACGGTCACCACGAAGGAGGAGATCCGCGCGGAGGCCGAGCGGCGGGGCCTGGCGGTGGCCAGGAAGCCGGACTCGCACGACATCTGCTTCATCGCCGACGGCGACACCCAGGGCTTCCTGGCGAACCGGCTCGGCCGGGCGGAGGGCGACATCCTCGACGAGGCGGGCAACCGGCTCGGCACCCACGAAGGCGCCTACGGCTTCACCATCGGCCAGCGCAAGGGCCTGCGCATCGGCACCCCCGCACCCGACGGCAAGCCGCGCTACGTCCTCGACATCTCGCCGGTGGACAACACCGTCACCGTGGGCCCCGCCGAGGCCCTCGACGTCTCGGCGCTCACCGCGATCAGGCCCCGCTGGTGCGGCGCCGCCCCGGCCGGCCCGGGCAGCTACACCGCGCAGCTGCGCGCCCACGGCGACGAGACCGAGGTGACCGCCGAGCTGCTCGACGGCGAGCTGCGCGTGCGGTTCGCCGAGCCGGTCCGGGGCGTGGCCCCGGGGCAGGCGATCGTGCTGTACGACGGCACGCGCGTGGTGGGCTCGGCGACCATCGCCTCGACCACCCGCGCCACGGCGGGCGTGGCCTGAACCGGCCGGCTCAGGCCACCTCCACCTCGTAGAAGCACAGGTGGTCCTTGATCGCGGCCACCTCCGGCTTCGGGTCCGGGTAGGCCCAGACGAGATCCGGCGCGTCCGGCAGCGACCAGTAGGACGCCGTGCCCTTGAAGGGGCAGTGCGTGTGGGTGCCGGAGGGCGTCAGCAGATCGAGCCGGACGTCCCGCGGCGGGAGGTAGTAGCGCACGGGGCAGCCCGTCTCGCGCAGCAGCAGGGGCCGGTCGCTCTCCGCCAGCACCTGCCCGCCGTGCACGACGCGTACCCGCCGCGTGCCCTGCTCGACGGTGATCCTGTGGCCCCGAGTGGTGTCCTGAGTCATACCGGTACAGCACGCGCGGGGCGCCCGTTCTTCCCGCGTACGGTGACCTCATGAACATCTGCGTCTTCCTCTCCGCCGCCGACCTCGACGACCGCTACACCCGCCCCGCGCGCGAGTTCGCCGAGCTGCTGGGCAAGGGCGGGCACACGCTGGTGTGGGGCGGCTCCGACGTGGGGCTGATGAAGGTGGTCGCCGACGGCGTCCAGGAGGCGGGCGGACGGCTCGTGGGCGTCTCGGTGCGGTTCCTCGCGGCGAAGGCGCGCCCGGGCGTGGACGAGATGGTGATCGCCCGGGACCTCGCCGAGCGCAAGAAGCTGCTGCTGGAGAAGTCCGACGCCGTGGTGATCATGGTGGGCGGCACCGGCACCCTGGACGAGGCCACGGAGATCCTGGAGCTGAAGAAGCACGGCCACACCGACAAGCCCGTGGTGCTGCTGAACACCGCGGGCTTCTACGACGGCCTGAAGGAGCAGTTCCGCCGCATGGAGGACGAGGGGTTCCTGCCCCGGCCGCTGACCGAGCTGATGTTCTTCGCCGAGGAGCCGGTGGGGGCGCTGGCCCACCTGGAGGAGAGCCGGGGCGTGGCCTGAGCCGGTGGTGATGCGAGCATGGCGGGCATGGCTACACATGTGATCACCGGGGCGGGTTCCGGCATCGGCGCGGCCGTGGCCCGCCGTCTGCACGCGCGCGGGGACGACCTCGTGCTGCACGCGCGCGACGCGGGCCGCGCCAAGGACCTGGCGGCCGCGTTCCCCGGCGCCCGGACCCTGGTCGGCGACCTGTCCGACCCGGACCGGCTCAGCTGGGCGTTCTCCCACCAGACGCTGCCCGACCGGGTGGACTCGCTGCTGCACGTCGCGGGCGTGGTCGACCTGGGCCGGGTCGGCGACCTCACCCCGAAGTCCTGGCGCCACCAGCTCAACGTCAACCTCGTCGCGCCCGCCGAGCTGACCCGGCACTTCCTGCCCCAGCTGCGGGCCGCGCGCGGGCACGTCGTCTTCGTCAACTCCGGCGCCGGACTGTCCGCCCACGCCGACTGGTCGGCGTACGCCGCCTCCAAGCACGGCCTGAAGGCCCTCGCCGACGCGCTGCGCCACGAGGAGCACGGCAACGGCGTCCGGGTCACCTCCGTCTACCCCGGCCGCACCGCCAGCCCCATGCAGGCCAAGGTGCACCAGCAGGAGGGCAAGCCCTACGATCCGGCGCAGTGGATCGACCCGGAGTCCGTCGCCACGACGATCGTGATGGCCCTGGACCTGCCCAGGGACGCGGAGGTCAACGACCTGACGGTGCGGCCGGGCCGCTGACCTCGGCGGAGCCGTTCCGTAGGCTTCCCCGGTGAGCGAAAACAGCGAGTTCAGCTTCGGGCCCGCCACCGGGGTCGGGTCCCTGCCGGGCGAAGACGCCCGCGAGGCCGCCAAGACCGCGACCGGGTCCTTCGAGGATTTCCCCTTCCTCGCCGAACTGCCCGCCCGCGGGCCCGGCGCGGACATGATCGGGCGTACGGCGGGGATGCTCGTCGAGCTCTACGCGCGCGTCGAGCCCAGCGGCTGGCGGATCGGGGACCGGCCGGGGCGGGACACCAGACGGGCGTGGTCCTGGCTCGGCGAGGACCTCGACGCGCTGGAGGAGTTCACGCAGGGGTACGAGGGCCCGCTGAAGGTGCAGGCGGTCGGTCCGTGGACGCTCGCCGCGGCCCTGGAGCTGCGCAACGGCGAGGCGGTGCTCTCCGACCCCGGCGCCTGCCGCGACCTGGCCGCCTCCCTCGCCGAGGGGCTGCGCCTGCATCTCGCCGAGGCGCGGCGGCGGGTCCCCGGCGCCCGGCTCGTGCTCCAGCTCGACGAGCCCTCCCTGACCGCCGTGCTGCGCGGCCGGGTGCGCACCGCGAGCGGCTACCGCACCCACCGCGCCGTCGACCGGCAGCTCGTCGAGGCCACGCTGCGCGACGTCGTCGGGGTGCACGGCGGCGGCCCGGTCGTGGTCCACTCCTGCGCCCCCGACGTCCCGTTCGCCCTGCTGCGCCGGGCCGGTGCCGCCGCCGTCTCCTTCGACGTCGCGCTCCTCACCGAGCGTGACGACGAGGCGATCGGTGAGGCCGTGGAGGGCGGGACCCGGCTGTTCACCGGTGTCGTGCCGGGCACGGACGGCCCATTGTCGGACCCTGCCGGTAGCGTCATGGGTGTCAGGACGCTGTGGCGCAGGCTGGGGCTGTCTCCGGGGCTGCTCGCGGAGGCGGTCACGGTCACCCCGGCGTGCGGACTCGCGGGCGCTTCCCCCGAGTACGCGCGCAGGGCGCTCGCCCACTGCGTCCGGGCGGCGAGATCACTCGCGGACAACCCAGAGTAACGGGAGGACGACACGGTGGCCGGCGACAAGCAAGCGGAGTCCACAGCGGTACCCGCCGAGGCACGCGAGCGGCATCAGCGGCTCGCGGAGCAGGTCGAGGAGCACCGCTTCCGGTACTACGTGAAGGACGCCCCCGTCATCAGCGACGCGGACTTCGACCAACTCCTGCGCTCCCTGGAGGAGCTGGAGCGGGAGTACCCGGAGCTGCGCACCCCGGACTCGCCGACCCAGAAGGTCGCCGGGTCCTACGAGACGGAGTTCACGGCGGTCGAGCACCGCTGGCGCATGCTCTCCCTCGACAACACCTTCAACGACGACGAGCTCGCGGCCTGGGCCGACCGCATCGCCCGCGAACTGGGCGAGCAGGACTACCATTTCCTGTGCGAGCTGAAGGTCGACGGCCTCGCCGTCAACCTCACCTACGAGCACGGCCGCCTCACGCGCGCGGCGACCCGCGGCGACGGCCGCACCGGCGAGGACATCACCCCCAACGTCCGCACCATCGCCGAGATCCCCGACCGGCTGAAGGGCGACCGCGTCCCGGACCTGGTGGAGATCCGCGGCGAGGTCTACTTCCCGATGGAGAAGTTCGAGGAGCTCAACCGCCGCCTGGTGGAGGCCGGCGACAAGCCCTTCGCCAACCCGCGCAACGCGGCGGCCGGTTCGCTGCGCCAGAAGGACCCGCGCGTCACCGCCACCCGCCCGCTGCACATGGTGGTGCACGGCATCGGCGCCCTGGAGGGCTACGAGGGCCTCACCCGCCTCTCCCAGGCCTACGACCTGCTGGGGGAGTGGGGCCTGCCCACCTCCCGGCACAACCGGGTGGTCGACGACCTCGAAGGCGTACGGCGGTTCATCGCGTACTACGGCGAGAACCGCCACTCCGTGGAGCACGAGATCGACGGCGTGGTCGTCAAGCTGGACGAGATCCGCCTCCAGGGCCGCCTCGGGTCGACGGCCCGCGCCCCGCGCTGGGCCATCGCGTACAAGTACGCGCCGGAGGAGGTCAACACCACGCTCGTCAACATCCGCGTGGGTGTCGGCCGTACCGGCCGGATCACGCCGTACGCGCAGGTCGAGCCGGTGACGGTGGCCGGCTCGGAGGTCGAGTTCGCCACCCTGCACAACCAGGACGTGGTCAAGGCCAAGGGCGTGCTCATCGGCGACACGGTGGTGCTGCGCAAGGCCGGTGACGTCATCCCGGAGATCCTCGGCCCGGTCGTCGACCTGCGCGACGGCAGCGAGCGCGAGTTCGTCATGCCGTCCGAGTGCCCGGAGTGCGGTACGGCGCTGCGGCCGATGAAGGAGGGCGACGTCGACCTGCGCTGCCCGAACTCCCGTGCCTGCCCCGCGCAACTGCGTGAGCGGCTGTTCTACCTGGCGGGCCGCAAGGCACTGGACATCGAGCACTTCGGCTATGTCGCCGCGGCCGCCCTCACCAAGCCGCTGGAGCCCGCCGAGCCGCCGCTGAAGGACGAGGGCGACCTGTTCGACCTCACCGTCGAGCAGCTGCTGCCCATCAAGGCGTACGTCCTCGACCAGGACAGCGGCCTGCCCAAGCGGGACCCCAGGACCGGCGAGGAGAAGATCGCCACGGTCTTCGCCAACCAGCAGGGCGAGCCGAAGAAGAACGCGCTGGCGATGCTGGAGAACATCGCGGCGGCCAAGGAGCGCCCGCTGGCCCGGATCCTGACCGGTCTGTCGATCCGCCACGTCGGCCCGGTCGCCGCCGAGGCGCTGGCCCGCGAGTTCCGCTCGATCGACCGCATCGAGCAGGCGACCGAGGAGGAGCTGGCCGCCACCGACGGGGTGGGGCCGATCATCGCCGCCTCGCTGAAGGAGTGGTTCGCCGAGGACTGGCACCGCGACATCATCCGTAAGTGGAAGGCCGCCGGGGTCCGTCTGGAGCAGGAGAGCACCGGGGAGGACGAGGGACCCCGCCCGCTGGAGGGACTCACCGTCGTGGTCACCGGCACGCTCGAACACTTCACGCGGGACGGGGCCAAGGAGGCGCTCCAGGCCCGCGGGGCCAAGGTGACCGGTTCCGTCTCGAAGAAGACCTCATTCGTCGTTGTGGGTGACAACCCGGGATCGAAATACGACAAGGCGATGCAGGCGAAGGTGCCGGTCCTGAACGAGGAGGGGTTCAACGTCCTGCTGGAGCAGGGGCCTGAGGCGGCGTCGGAGGCCGCGCTTCCGACCGGCGAGTAGCGGTTGAGGAACACCCGATCGGCGCATATCAGATGCATACGGGCGGCTGGGGTGCATTCGGGCAACCGTTCACGACCGCTGCCCGTGGAAGCTCTCTGCGGCCTACTGTTGAGGTGTGCACCTGCCGTGCCCAGCTGCGGTCGGGGCATCCCCTTGCTCCTGACGCGCACGGGGAACGGTTTTCCAACGCGGTGCCGTTGAGGGATGTCGGGCAGCGGACCGCGTGGCGTGGGCACCGCCGGCTGTGAGAGGGACGGGAATGGAACCGACCGAGAGCGCCGCCCCGTACTCACGGCTGCGCCGGATGGCCGGCGCCTGGCGAGGGGGTCTCAGCCCGGCCCGGCCGGCGAGCGGCGCGGCGACGCGGGACCACGGCGCCGGCCGGCCCGTCGTGCTGGACGGCCGCGGCACCGCCGCCCTGACCGCCGGACACGCCGCCGGACTGCCGGGAGCCGACACCGAACGGCACCTGTCCTGGCCCGCGCTGCCCGCGGCGGTCGTGGCGGCCGCCGGGTTCGCCCTCGGCGCCGGGTTCCTGCGGGCGTACACCGGCCACCACGCGCTCTTCCCGTCCGGCACGGCCGGCTGGTCGCTGGCCGTGCTGACCGGCATCATCGTCGGCCACCTGGTCGCGCTCGGCCGCGCCCGCTGGTGGGGCGGCACCGGCTCCGGCGCCGCCCTCACCCTCGCCGTCCTGCTGCTGTACGGCTGGGTGCCGGCCGGGACGGTCAGCCTCACCGTCGTCGTCCTGGTCGGCACAGCCCGGCGCCACCGCTGGCGGCAGGGCGTCCTGCACGGCGCGGTGGACGTCCTCGGCATCGGCGCCGGCGCCCTGCTGCTGGCCGCCTTCGGCCGCGTACCGTCGGTCGAGAGCCCCTGGTACCCCGCCACCTGGACCCTCTCCACCGCCACCGAGGTGGCCCTGGTCGCGACCGCCTACCTCGCGGTCTCCCGCACCCTGCTGTGGTACCTGCACGCGCCCCGCGCGGGCGGCCTGCCCACCATCGCCCGCACCGCCCTGGTCCGGCACGGCCTGGTCGCGGTCGCGCTGCTCGGTATCGCCCCCCTGATCTGCGTGGTCGCCGTCGCCAAGCCGATCCTGCTGCCGCTGTTCGCCATCCCCCTGGTCGCACTCGACTCCACCCTGTGGATAGCCCGCGCCCGTGCGGAGGAGCAACTGCGCGATCCGCTCACCGGGCTGCCCAACCGCCAGTGGCTCCTGGAGCGCATCTGGACCGCACTGGACGACGCCGAGCGCATCGACGCCCGCGCCGCCCTGATGCTGATCGACCTCGACCGGTTCCGGTCGGTCAACGACACCCTCGGCCATCTCGCCGGTGACCGGCTGCTGCTGCAGACCGCCGACCGGCTGCGGCTGGCCCTGCCGCGCGGGGCGGAGGCCGCCCGGCTCGGCGGCGACGAGTTCGCCGTCTTACTGCCGGTCGCCGACTCCACGACGTCCGCGACCCGCATCGCCCGCGGCCTGGTCGCCGCGCTCAGCTCACCGCTCGACCTCGACGGACTCACCCTCGTGCTGGAGGCCAGCGCCGGGGTCGCCGTCTTCCCCGACCACGCCCTCGACGCCGAGGGACTGCTGCGCCGCGCGGACGTCGCGATGTACCAGGCCAAACGGGACCGCACGGGGGTGGAGGTGTACGAGTCCAAACGCGACTCCAACACCCCCGACCGCCTCGGCCTCCTCGCCGACCTGCGCCGGGCGCTGGACGCCCACGAGGTCGAGCTGCACTACCAGCCCAAGGTGCGCTTCGACGGGCAGGTGGCCGGCCTGGAGGCGCTGGTGCGGTGGGTGCACCCGGAGCGCGGGAAGGTGCCGCCGGACGAGTTCATCGCGATCGCCGAGTCGTCGGGGCTGATGCCGCACCTGACGGAGTACGTGCTGGAGACGGCGCTCGGACAGGTGGCACGGTGGCGCTCCCAGGGTCTGTTCGTACCGGTCGCGGTGAACGTGTCGCCGCGCGACGTGCACACCCCCGGCTTCGCCGGCTCGGTCGCCGCCCGGCTGGCCCGGCACGGCGTTCCGGCGGGAGCGCTCCAGCTGGAGATAACCGAACACGTGCTGCTGGAGGACCCGCAGCGGGCCGCCGACACCCTCGCCGGGCTCACCGGGCACGGCGTGAAGATGTCGCTGGACGACTTCGGCACGGGGTACTCCTCGCTCGTCCACCTCAAGCGGCTGCCGGTGAGCGAGCTGAAGATCGACCGTTCGTTCGTGGCCCGGCTGGCGGTCGACCGGCAGGACGCGGAGATCGTGCGCTGCACCGTCGACCTGGCGCACTCGCTGGGGCTGCTGGTGGTCGCCGAGGGCGTCGAGGACGACGAGACCTGGGAGCGGCTGCGCGATCTGCGGTGCGACGCCGTGCAGGGGTGGCTGGTCGCCGCCGCGATGCCGGCCGAGGAGACGACGGCCTGGCTGCGGGCGCGGGGGGCCCGGGGCTGGCAGCGCCCGCAGGCCGCACTGCCCGCGGCCGATTAGTCCGGCGCCGGCCGGCGCCGCGCCGGGCGTCGCGGCGCCGCTTCCAGAAGGGCTCCCGTCATCCGTTTCACGGGCACCCCGCCCGGCCCCCTAGGATTGAGCCCAAACCACACACACTCACCCCAGAGGATCGCTGCATGCCTGGCATCACGCGCGAGGAGGTCGCCCACCTCGCCCGGCTGGCGCGTCTGGAGCTGAAGCCCGAAGAGCTCGACCACTTCGCCGGCCAGCTGGACGACATCATCGGCGCGGTCGCCCGCGTCAGCGAGGTCGCCGACCAAGACGTACCGCCGACCTCGCACCCGCTCCCGCTGACCAACGTCATGCGCCGGGACGAGGTCCGCCCCTCGCTCACCCCCGAGCAGGCGCTCTCCGGCGCCCCGGCCCAGGAGCAGCAGCGTTTCAAGGTGCCGCAGATCCTGGGGGAGGAGTAATCCGCATGACGGACGCAATCATCAAGCTCACCGCCGCCGAGACCGCCGCGAGGATCGCCTCCGGCGAGCTCACGGCCGTCGAGGTCACCGAGGCCCACCTCGCCCGCATCGAGGCCGTCGACGAGAAGGTGCACGCCTTCCTGCACGTCGACCGCGAGGGCGCGCTCGCCCAGGCGCGCGCGGTCGACGCCAAGCGCGAGCGCGGGGAGAGGCTCGGCCCGCTGGCCGGCGTCCCGCTCGCGCTGAAGGACATCTTCACCACCGAGGGCATCCCGACCACCGTGGGCTCCAAGATCCTCGAAGGCTGGATCCCGCCGTACGACGCGACCCTCACCAAGCGGCTGAAGGACGCCGACGTCGTCATCCTCGGCAAGACCAACATGGACGAGTTCGCCATGGGGTCGTCGACGGAGAACAGCGCCTACGGCCCGACCGGCAACCCCTGGGACCTGACCCGCATCCCGGGCGGCTCCGGCGGCGGCTCCTCCGCCGCGCTGGCCGCGCACATGGCGCCGCTCGCCATCGGCACCGACACCGGCGGCTCCATCCGCCAGCCCGCGGCCGTCACCGGCACGGTCGGCGTGAAGCCGACCTACGGCGCCGTGTCCCGCTACGGCATGGTGGCGTTCTCGTCCTCCCTGGACCAGGGCGGCCCCTGCGCCCGTACGGTCCTGGACGCGGCGCTGCTGCACGAGGTGATCGCCGGGCACGACCCGCTGGACTCCACCTCCGTCGACGCCCCGGTCCCGCCGGTCGTCGAGGCCGCCCGCAACGGCAGCGTCGCCGGCCTGCGCGTCGGCGTCGTCAAGCAGTTCCGCGGCGAGGGCTACCAGGCCGGCGTCATCCAGCGCTTCGACGAGTCGGTCGAGCTGCTGCACGGGCTGGGCGCCGAGATCGTCGAGCTGGACTGCCCGTCCTTCGACCTGGCGCTGTCGGCGTACTACCTGATCGCGCCGTCCGAGTGCTCCTCCAACCTCGCCCGCTTCGACGGCCTGCGCTACGGCCTGCGGACCGGCGACGACGGCGGCCACTCCGCCGAGGAGGTCACCTCGCTGACCCGCGAGGCCGGCTTCGGCGCCGAGGTCAAGCGCCGCATCATGCTCGGCACGTACGCCCTGTCGAGCGGCTACTACGACGCCTACTACGGCAGCGCCCAGAAGGTCCGCACGCTCATCAAGCAGGAGTTCGAGCGGGCCTTCGAGCAGGTCGACGTGATCGTCTCGCCGACGACCCCGACCACCGCCTTCCCGATCGGCGAGCGCGCCGACGACCCGATGGCGATGTACCTCGCGGACCTGTGCACCATCCCGACCAACCTGGCGGGCAACGCGGCCATGTCGCTGCCCTGCGGTCTCGCCCCGGAGGACAACCTGCCGGTCGGGCTGCAGATCATCGCCCCCGCCATGCGGGACGACCGGCTGTACAAGGTGGGCGCCGCCGTCGAGGCCGCCTTCGTGGAACAGTGGGGTCACCCGCTGCTGGAGGAGGCACCGTCGCTGTGAGCAAGCTGTCGAAGGCCAAGGGCTTCAAGAAGTCCAGGAACGGCCTGTACCTGTCCATGGCCACCACCGCGTTCGGCGCGTTCAGCGTCGCCAAGCAGGCGAAGCTGGCCCGCGCCGAGAGCGACACGCTCCGTCTGGTCGACGCCGCCGTGTCCGCCGCCGCCATCGTCACCGGCCTCGCCATCCTCTACCGCGAGCTGAAGCGGCTGGGCGACGACGACGTCCTGCTGGGCTGAGAGGGAAGTTTCACCGTGACCACCACGACCGACCTGGTGTCGTACGAGGACGCGCTGGCGTCGTACGACCCCGTCATGGGCCTTGAGGTCCATGTCGAACTCGGCACCAGGACCAAGATGTTCTGCGGCTGCTCGACCGAGCTCGGCGCCGGCCCGAACACCCAGACCTGCCCCGTCTGCCTCGGCCTGCCCGGCGCGCTGCCGGTCGTGAACGCGACCGGCGTCGAGTCCGCGATCAAGATCGGCCTCGCGCTGAACTGCGAGATCGCCGAGTGGTGCCGCTTCGCCCGGAAGAACTACTTCTATCCGGACATGCCGAAGAACTTCCAGACCTCCCAGTACGACGAGCCGATCGCCTTCGACGGCTACCTCGACGTGCAGCTGGAGGACGGCGAGACCTTCCGCGTGGAGATCGAGCGCGCCCACATGGAGGAGGACACCGGCAAGTCGACCCACGTCGGCGGCGCCACCGGCCGGATCCACGGCGCGTCCCACTCCCTGCTCGACTACAACCGCGCGGGCATCCCGCTCATCGAGATCGTCACCAAGCCGATCACCGGCGCGGGCGAGCGCGCTCCCGAGGTCGCGCGGGCGTACGTCCGTGAGCTGCGCGAGCTGATCCGCGCGCTCGGCGTCTCCGAGGCCCGCATGGAGATGGGCCAGATGCGCTGCGACGTGAACCTGTCGCTGATGCCCAAGGACGCCGAGAAGTTCGGCACCCGCTCGGAGACCAAGAACGTGAACTCGCTGCGGTCCGTGGAACGCGCGGCCCGCTTCGAGATCCAGCGGCACGCGGCCGTGCTGTCCTCCGGCGGCACGATCGTGCAGGAGACCCGCCACTTCCACGAGGACACCGGGTCGACGACCTCGGGCCGCGTGAAGGAGGAGGCGGAGGACTACCGGTACTTCCCGGAGCCCGACCTGGTGCCGGTCGCCCCGTCCCGGGAGTGGGTCGAGGAGATCCGCGCCGGGCTGCCCGAGCTGCCGCTGGTCCGCCGCAACCGGCTCCGCGCCCAGTGGGGGATCTCCGGCACCGACATGCAGGCGATCCTCAACGCCGGTGCGCTGGAGCCGATCGTCGCCACCATCGAGGCCGGCGCCGACGCCGCGTCCGCCCGCAAGTGGTGGATGGGCGAACTGGCCCGCAGTGCCAACGAGTCCGGCACCGCGCTGGACGAACTGGCCATCACGCCGCAGCAGGTGGCCCGGGTCACCGAACTGGTCGCCAAGGGCGACCTGAACGACAAGCTCGCCCGCCAGGTCATCGAGGGCGTGCTCGCCGGTGAGGGCACGCCGGACGAGGTCGTCGACAAGCGCGGCCTGAAGGTCGTCTCCGACGAGGGCGCGCTGACCACCGCCGTGGACGAGGCCATCGCCGGCAACCCGGCCGTCGCGGACAAGATCCGCGGCGGCAAGGTGGCCGCGGCCGGCGCCCTGGTCGGCGCGGTCATGAAGGCGACCAGGGGCCAGGCCGACGCGGCCCGCGTCAAGGAACTGATCCTGGAGAAGCTGGGCGTCAGCGAGGGCTGAGCCCCGCCGCCGCGCAGTCACAGGGGGACGCACCGCGAGCGGTGCGTCCCCCTGTGCGTGTCCGCCGTGTCCCCGCACGGCGCCCCACGGCCCGTGTGGACCCGGTTCACCCGATCGTCCGGTGAACCGCCTCCCACTCCTGTGAACAAACCCACGAAACGTCCCAACGATCACTTCTCCCTGCAAGAGTGGCTCTGCATTGCTCATGCGTTCTTTGCGGGTTGTTCAGGTCATGGACGACTGTTCCCGGTCAAAGATCCACAAGTCATCTCCTGGGAGCACGTTCGTGGCAGCCCTAGCCCGCTGGTGTGTTCGGAACCGCCTGGCAGCCGTTCTGCTGTGGCTGCTCGCCTTCGGCGGGGTGGCCGCTGCCGCCGCCGTCACCGGCACGGCGTACTCGAACGACTACCAGGTCCCGGGCACCGAGTCGGGCAAGGCCGGAGAGCTGCTCCAGAAGGGCTTCCCGGACCTGGGCGGTGCCGCCGGCACGGTCGTCTGGCACACGGAGGCCGGTTCGGTCCGCGCCGCCGACGTCGAACAGACCATGACCCGCACCCTGCACGCCATCGAGCAACTGCCCGGCGTGGCCACCGTGGTCAGCCCGTACGACGACCAGGGCGCCGGCCAGATCAGCGAGGACGGCCGTACCGCCTACGCCACCGTCGCCTTCCACGACCAGGCCGAGGACGTCGGCGAGTCCGAGGCGCGAGCCGTCGTGGACACCGCCGAGGGCGCCGAGGCCGACGGGCTCCGGGTGGAGCTGGGCGGCACCGCCATCGGCCTGGCCGAACCGGCCGGCGGGCACCTCGCCGAGGTCGTCGGCGTGCTGGTCGCCGCGGTCGTGCTGTTCCTCGCCTTCGGCTCGCTCGCCGCCTCCCTGCTGCCCATCGCCACCGCGCTGGTCGGCGTCGGCACCGCGTACGCCGGCATCGCGCTGCTCGGGCACGCCATGACCGTCGCCGACTTCGCGCCCATGCTGGGTACGCTGATCGGGCTCGGCGTCGGCATCGACTACGCGCTGTTCATCGTCACCCGGCACCGGCGCGGCCTGAAGCGCGGCCTGAGCGTCACCGAGGCGGTCACCACGGCCGTCGCCACCACCGGACGCGCGGTGGTGTTCGCGGGTGCCACCGTGTGCATCGCGCTGCTGGGGATGCTGATCCTGCGGCTCGGCTTCCTCAACGGCGTGGCCGTCGCCGCCTCGCTGACCGTCGTGCTCACCGTCGCGGCCTCCGTGACCCTGCTGCCCGCGCTGCTGTCCTTCATCGGCATGGGTGCGCTCAGCCGCCGGGAGCGCCGCCGGCTGGCGGAGCACGGTCCCGAACCCGAGGTGCCCACCGGGTTCGCCGCCCGCTGGTCCGCCTTCGTCGAACGGCACCCCAAGAAGCTCGCGGCCGTCGCGCTCGCCGTCATCACGCTGCTCGCCCTGCCCACCCTCTCGCTCCGCCTCGGCACCTCCGACCAGGGCAACAACCCCGAGTCGACGACCACCAGGCAGGCCTACGACCTGCTCGCCGAGGGCTTCGGACCCGGCGTCAACGGCCCCCTCACCCTCGTCACCACCCTCCACGGCGCCGAGGACCGGCTCGCCGTCGACGGCCTCGGCGGCACCCTGCGCGCCACCGAGGGCGTCGCCGCCGTGTCCCCGGTGACGTACGACTCCGGGGGCCACACCGCGTACCTGACCGTCGTGCCCGAGTCGGCCCCGCAGTCGGCGAGCACCAGCGACCTGGTCGACCGGCTGCGCACCGAGGTGCTGCCGCGCGCCGAGGCCGGCACCTCGCTCGACGTACACGTCGGCGGGGTCACGGCCGGCTACGACGACTTCGCCGACGTCATCGTCGACAAGCTGCCGCTGTTCGTCGGCGTCGTCATCGGGCTCGGCTGTGTGCTGCTCCTGCTCGCCTTCCGGTCCCTCGGCATCCCGCTGAAGGCCGCCGCGATGAACGTGGCCGCCGTGGCCGCCGCGTTCGGGGTGGTCGTCGCGATCTTCCAGTGGGGCTGGGGCAGCGACCTGCTCGGCCTGGGCAGCGCGGGCCCGATCGAGCCGTTCCTCCCCGTCATCATGGTCTCGGTGCTCTTCGGGCTCTCCATGGACTACCAGGTCTTCCTGGTCAGCCGGATGTACGAGGAGTGGCTGGAGACCGGCGACAACCGGCGGGCCGTCCGGGTCGGCCTCGCCGAGACCAGCCGGGTGATCAACTCCGCCGCGGTCATCATGATCGCGGTCTTCCTCGCCTTCGTGCTCACCGGCGACCGGGTGATCGCCATGTTCGGCATCGCGCTCGCCGCCGCCGTCGCCCTGGACGCCTTCGTGCTGCGCACCCTCCTGGTGCCCGCCCTGATGCACCTGCTCGGCAGTGCCAACTGGTGGCTGCCCCGCTGGCTCGACCGGCATCTGCCCCGGATCAGCATCGAACCGCCCGAGCGCCGTGCCGGGCAGGAGAACGGCGCAGCCGCCCGTGCCGGGCAGGAGAATCTCGCAGCCGTTCGTGCCGGGCAGGAAAATGTCGCAGCCGTCCGTGCCGAGTAGGAGAATCTCGCAGCCGTTCGTGCCGGGCAGGAAATCCTCGCAGCCGTTCGTGCCGGGCAGGAGAATTTCGCAGCCGTCCGTGCCGGGCAGGAAAATGTCGCAGCCGTCCCGGCCGGGCGTGAAAAGCTCACTGACGTCGTGGACGTACTGGAGAAGGAGCGGCGCTCGCATGTACGCGATATCCCTGGGTGACGACGGCGCCCGGCTGCGGCCCCTGGAGCCCTGGCACGCCGAGGAGTTCCTCGCCCACCTCGACCGCGGGCGGGACTTCATCACGCAGCACGTCCCGTTCGGGTCCAAGGTCACCGACCCGGACTCCGCGCGCGCCCTGCTCCAGTCGTACGCCGACCGGCGCGCCGCCGACCACGGCTCCCTGCACGGTATCTGGCTGGAGGGCGAGCTCGTCGGCGGCGTCCTCTTCCGGGTCTTCGACACCGCCACCGGGGTGTGCGAGATCGGCTGCTGGCTGGAGCCCGCGGGCACCGGGCGGGGGCTCGTCACGCGCGCGTCCCGGGTACTGATCGACTGGGCGTTCGACGAACGCGGTATGCACCGGGTGGAGTGGCACGCGGCGTCCGGGAACACGGCCAGCATCGACGTGGCCCGCCGGCTGGGCATGACCCGGGAAGGCGTGCTGCGTGCGTGCTACCCGTGGCGAGGTCTGCGGCAGGACTACGAGATCTGGGCGGTGCTGGCACCGGAGTGGGCGCTCGCCCGGGCCCGGGGCGATCATTAAGGAACCTCTCAGACAGCGTCCGTACGGTGCGCGGCATGGGAACCAAGACTGTGGACGCGACCGACGCCGGGGCCGGGGCGAAGACCGACGAGGGCCGGGCGGTCGAGGAGACGGCGGACTCCACCGCCCCCGCCACCGAGGCGCAGAGCGGCACCGAGGACGGTGACGAGCGGCCCGAAGCGGCGCGGGCCGGGGCGAGCGGCCCCTCCGGAGTCGGCCAGGGCGCCGGCGCCGTCGTCGCCACCGCGCTCGGCATCGTCTCGCTCACCGGCAGCTGGGTCGGGACCGTGGCCTCCGCGCGCGAGTCGCTGATCGGTCAGTTGCAGACCTCCCAGACCTCCAGCGTCGCCACGATGGTCCAGGAGGGCTACGGCGACGCCTGGGCCGCCAACGCCCTGTGGGCCGGCCTGTTCGCGCTGGCCGCGCTGGTCGTCGGCGTCGCGGTCCTGGCCCGGCCCGCCTTCGGCGCCCCCGGCAGGCCGCAGGCGCCGTGGATCAAGTCGGTCGCCTGGGCCGGTGTCTCCCTCGGCGTGATCGGCCTGTTCCTGGCCGTCCTCAAGTACACCGGCATCCTGCTCGGGCTGCCCGCCACGAGCTGAACCCGCCCGCTCCGTAAGGGGTCCTCGCGGTCCGCGTAAGGCACTTACGCGGACCGCGAGGACCCCTCACCCGCGTTGGGCTCGCCGCGATGTACGAGGTCAAGGAGCGGGCCCAGCGGGAGGGCTTCGTCTACGTCAACCTGCCCGCGGAGCTCGAAGCCACCGGCCGTTCCGGCGAGGCCGTCCCGATCCTCGGGGAAGGCACCGCCTTCGCCCGGAAGCTGGGCCTGCTCGACACCGAGGCCTGGGTGTGGGCCAACCTCTCCGAGTCGCTGCACAGCCTCGGCCGCTGGCAGGAGGCCGGACAGGCCGCGCGGAACGCGCTGCGGCGCGGCCGGAGCGCCAAGCCGCAGGGCTCCGGCGCGGTGCGGCTGGCCCATCTCGCCCTGGGCCGGGGCGAAGTGGCGGAGGCGAAGCGCCGGCTGGACACCGCCCGCGCCACGTTCGGCTCGCACGACCCGATGCCCCAGCAGTGGCTGCCGATGGCCGCCATCGCCGTCGGTGTCGCCGCCGCGGAGGACCGCGTCCTGGACGCCCGCGCCGAACTCGACGCCGCCCTGGACGCCGGCACCTCGCCCGGCACCCAGCAGTACGGCTGGCCGCTGCTGCTGGCCGCCGCCACCGCCGAGGCCGGCGCCCGCGCCACCGCGGGCTGAGGCATACGCTGGACAGCGACCGGCCCGGGGAGGCCCCGTGTTCCACGCTTTCGAAGACCTGTTCGCACCCGGCCGCAAGCACACCCGGGACGAGCAGAACCGCCTGGCGCTCACCCGGGAGGACGTCGGCGACGGCGACCCGGGCCGCGGCCCGATAGACCTGGCGTCCGGGAAGGTGGTGGTGCGGGCGCCGGAGCCACCCGAGGACGAGCAGCCGGCGTCCGCAGAGCCGCCCCGGCCCCACCCTCAGGCTCCCGGCCCCCGGGAACGGCGCCGGCGCACCCCCCGCCCCGGGAGGCGTTAGGGGGTGTCTCGGCAGTCCCGTACAGCGCTCACGGCGCCCGGCACGCCCTCTCGCCGCACCGGCCGAAGGTTCAAGTACGTCCCGTACGAGGGCTTTCGTCCGGCACACCGAGAGCACGCACCGGACACCGCGGGCACCGCACAGGATCTCCGAAGCACCCGCTCTAGCGCACCTCCAGCTCCAGTATCCGGTCGTCCCCGTCGGCCGGGGAGCCCCGGCCGTCCGTCTCGCTGGTCACCAGCCACAGCTTGTCGCCGCCGGCCGCGAGGACCGTGCGCAGGCGGCCGTGGTCTCCCTCCAGGAAGGGCTGGGGATCGGCCGACGTCTCCGTGCCGTCCAGGGGGACGCGCCACAGGCGTTCGCCGCGCAGGCCCGCCATCCACAGGGAGCCCTCGGCGTAGGCGATGCCGCTGGGGGAGGCCTCGTCGGTGCTCCACTGGGCTATCGGGTCCACGTACGCGGAGCTGCCGGAGGTGCCCTCCGCCTCCGGCCAGCCGTAGTTGCCGCCCGGCTCGATCGCGTTCACCTCGTCCCAGGTGTCCTGCCCGAACTCCGCCGCGAACAGACGCTGCTTGGCGTCCCACGCCAGGCCCTGCACATTGCGGTGGCCGTACGAGTACACCGCCGAGCCGGGGAACGGGTTGCCCGGGGCCGGCTCGCCCTCCGGGGTCATGCGCAGGATCTTGCCGCCGAGCGACTCCCTGTCCTGGGACAGGCCCTCCTCGCCGCTCTCGCCCGTGCCCGCGTACAGCATCCCGTCCGGGCCGAAGGCGATGCGGCCGCCGTTGTGGACGAAGCCCTTGGGAATGCCCCGGAAGACCGTGTCGGGGGCGCCGAGCTGCTCACCGGCGGGCTTCTTCGCGTCGTACAGCATGCGGACGACGCGGTTGTCCGAGGCCGAGGTGAAGTACGCGTAGACCATGTGGTCCGAGGCGTAGTCCGGGGAGAGGGCGAGACCCAGCAGGCCGCCCTCGCCCTCGGGCGCCACCCCGGGCACCTCGCCCAGCTCGGTCTTCCGGCCCGTCCCGGTGTCGACGCGCGTGACGGTGCCCTCGTCGCGGGAGGCGACCAGCAGGCCCCCGTCGGGGAGCGCGGCCAGGCCCCAGGGGCTGTCGAGGCCCTCGGCGACCGTGCGCACGACCTCGACCGAGCCCTTCGCGGGCGGGGTCGGTCCGGCGGACGCGCCGGAGGGTTGCGACTGCGCCGCCGTACGCGCCGGCGACGTGCTCCCCTCCGGCGCTCCGCCCGCCTCGTCGCCGGAGGAGCAGCCGGCCGTCAGCAGAAGCGTGGCCACGGCCACAGCGGCCGTCACAGCTCGACGTTGCACGATCATGGTCCCTTCGACGCGGCGGGTTCTCCTTGTCATACACCGCTCGCGCCCCACAGGTTCCCGATCGCCGGACGACGAACCGACCAGAGCCCGCCCCGTCACGAAGCCGCAGGTGAACGCGGCCTCGACGGCACCGCGTCCGGGACGCTTCCCCGCCTCGCCCGACTGCTGACTGCTGGCGTGCCGCCTCATGTCCTGCCGGCCGTCGGTGTGCCGCCCGGATCACGCCGCCGCGGTGGGCCGGCGGCCACGGGGGAGTTCCCGGCGCGGCGGCTCGCCCTCCCGGCCCCCTGGCACGCCGCCGCACGCCCTCCCGGCCCCCGCGGCGGACCCGCCCCGTCCCTCAGTCCCACGACCCCAGCGCCCGCGGCAGCCCCGACACCTCCGCCAGGTCCTGTGCCGTCAGACGCACCCCGGCCGCCCGGGCGTTCTCCGTCACCCACCGCTCCCGCTTCGCCCCCGGCACGGGTATGACGTGCCGTCCCTGGGCCAGCACCCAGGCCAGGGCCACCTGGGCCGGAGTGACGTGGGCGCCGTGGCGGGCGGCGACCCGGCGCAGGCCCGCCACGATCGGCTGGTTCGCGGCCATCATCTCCGCCGTGAAGCGCGGATGGCGGGCCCGCATGTCGTCCGGCTCGAAGCCCTCGCCCGGCGTCAGCGTGCCGGTCAGGAAGCCGTTGCCGAGCGGCATCGCGGCCAGGAAGCCGATGCCGCGTTCCTCGCACCACGGCAGCAGCGTCTCCAGCGCCTCCGGCGACCACACCGACAGCTCCGCCTCGACCGCGCTCACCGGGAACACCTGCTGCACCCGCCGCAGTTGCCGGATCGTCGCGTCGTACAGCCGCGTCCCGGACCGGCGTCCGCCCCGCGCACCCACGGCGCACCACCCCAGCGCCCGCACCTTCCCGGCCCGCACGAGTTCCGCCATCGCGCCCCAGGTCTCCTCCACGGGAACCTCCGGGTCGGGGCGGTGGAGCTGATAGAGGTCGATGACGTCGGTCTGCAGCCGCCGCAGCGAGGCGTCGCAGGCCCGCCTCACATAGCCGGGCCGCCCGTTGGCCACGACGTGCTGCTCGCCCACCAGCAGCCCCACCTTGGTCGACACGAAGGCGTCGGCGCGGCGCTCCTTCAGCGCCCGCCCCACCAGCAGCTCGTTGGTGAACGGGCCGTACATGTCGGCCGTGTCCAGCAGCGTCGAGCCCAGATCGAGTGCCCGGTGCACGGCCCTCAGCGACTCGTCGCCCCGCTGCCGAGACGTGCTGTACGCCCAGCTCATCGGCATGCACCCGAGTCCGACGGCCCCCACCGCGAGCGCCGCCGCGCCGATCGTCCTGCGCTCCACCTGCCCGTAACCCTCCCTCTCCAGGCCCCCCAACCTAACCTCCGCCCCACGCGCCACCTCACTTAGCCTCATGACCATGAGTGCTGATGTGTGGCTGCCCATTCCGCCGAAGGACGTCGACGGCCTTCCGGACGGGCTGGAGTACCGCTTCTGGGACGGTGGGGAGACGTTCCCCGCGGACCCCGCCGACTGCTCCTTCTACGTCGTCCCGTACATGAAGCCGTCCGAGGTCGGCGTACGCCCGATGCCCCGGATGACCTCCGTGCGGGTCGTGCAGACGCTCTCCGCCGGCATCGACCACGTCGAGCCGGGGCTGGGACACCTGCCCCCGGGGGTGCGCCTGTGCAACGCGCGCGGGGTGCACGAGGCGAGCACCGCCGAGCTGACGCTCACCCTGGTCCTCGCCTCGCTGCGGGGGATACCCGACTTCGTGCGGGCGCAGGACCGGGGCGAGTGGCGCGGCGGTTTCCGGCCGGCCCTCGCCGACAAGACCGTGCTCATCGTCGGGTACGGCGCGATCGGCGCGGCCATCGAGGACCGGCTCGCGCCGTTCGAGCTCGCGCGGGTGGCGCGCGTCGCGCGCTCGCGGCGCACCACGGCGCGCGGCCTCGTGCAACCGCTCACCGACCTGCCCGCCCTGCTCCCCGAGGCGGACGTGGTGATCCTGTCCACGCCCCTGACCGAGACGACCCGGGGGCTGGTGGACGCCGGCTTCCTGCGGCGGATGAAGGACGGCGCGCTGCTCGTCAACGTCGCCCGGGGGCCGGTCGTGGACACCGGGGCGCTGCTCGCGGAGCTGGGCACCGGCCGGATCACCGCGGCCCTGGACGTCACCGACCCCGAACCGCTGCCGCCCGGGCACCCCCTGTGGCAGGCGCCCGGCGTGCTGATCAGCCCCCATGTCGGGGGCCCCACGTCCGCGTTCCTGCCGCGCGCCGAGCGGCTGCTCGTCGACCAGTTGCGCCGCTTTTTGAACCACGAGCCGCTGCGCAACGTGATCCTTACGACGGGTGCGGCAGGTGCGTAGAGCCGCCGGCGTGACCGACGTCCGAGCCGGTTCGGGCACCCTGCGCGACCGTCCGGACGCGGTCCGTGCCGCGTCCGCACTGGTGGTCACGGAGCGTAGAGAAGCTATGTCCCTGAGTGACGAGACTGGTGTATCGTCCGACAGGGGCAGCGCCGCGCACCGATCGGCGCCGGGGACGGACATTTCAGACTGCGAGGGGGGCGACGGGCGATGCACGGCCTATGGACGAACGATCCGACGAGGCGGGGCCGCCGACGGCGACCCTGGCGCACGGCCACGCGACGACGCGGCCATCACGCCAGTCACGGCGGGCACCTCAACCCTCAGCACCGCAGGTACGGCAGCCACCGCAAGCAGACCCACCGCGCGCCCCGGGATGCCCGGGACCCGGGAGCGGTACGGAGCGGGAGGGCCCGGTGAACGCGTCCTCGCCGCCCATGGCGGCCCTCGACCGGGCGCCGCGGCCGCAGCGCGCCCCGGGCACCCTGCTGCCCCGGCCGCCGGCCTCCCGCAGCGGGCCGGGCGTGTACCACCAGCTCGTCCTGGTCCTGCTGTGCGCGGGCTACGCCGTCGGCGCCGCGGTCGGCTGGGGCTCGGACCACCTCGCCCTGATCATGGGCGACTTCGGGCTGAGCGCCGCGGCCGGCGCGGCCGCCGTGTCGTGCTTCGTGTACGCGCACCGCCGCCGGGTCCGGTTCCGCTCCGCCTGGCTGCTGTTCGCCCTCTCCTCGGCGATGGCCGCGCTGGGCAACGGCGTCTGGGGATGGTACGAGGTCGTCCTCGGGCTGCCCGTGCCCAGCCCCAGCTACGCCGACCTGTTCTTCCTGTGCTTCGCGCCGCCCGCCATCGTGGGCCTGCTGGTCCTCGCCAAGCGGCCGGTGACGAAGGCGGGCTGGGTCTGCCTCGCCCTGGACGCCTGGCTGATCGGCGGCTCCCTGGTCACCCTGTCGTGGAGCCTGGCGCTCGCCCAGGCGGCCAAGGGCGGCGGCCCCGGCGTCGCGCACACCGCGCTGTCGCTGGCGTACCCGCTGCTGGACATCGCCCTGGTCAGCATGGTGCTCGCCCTGCACTTCCGGCGTTCGGGCGCCAACCGCTCCGCGGTGAACACCGCGATCGGCGCGCTGGCCCTGACCGTCATGTGCGACGCCCTGTTCACCTCGCCGCTGCTGCACGACGCCTACCATTCCGGCCAGTTGCTGGACGCCGGCTGGTTCGCCGGCTCGCTGCTGCTGGCGTACGCGCCCTGGGCCGCCTCGCGCCCCGGACAGCCCGCCGACGAGCAGCACGCGCGCGTGGCGGACGAGCACGGGCCCGGGCAGCGCGACGGCACCCACCCGTCCGGGCCGCAGGGCGAGCACCCCCGGTATCCGGCCACCCGGCCGCTCACCGGCTCGCTGGCCGCCCTCACGCCGTACCTCGCCGCCGCCGTCTGCACCCTGGGCATCCTCTACAACGTGCTCAACGGCCGCAGCGTCGACCGCGTGGTCCTGCTCACCGGCGGCACGGTCGTGCTCGCGCTCGTGGTGCGCCAGGGCATCATGCTGCTCGACAACATCACCCTCACCCAGGAACTGGCGCAGAAGGAGAACCACTTCCGCTCCCTGGTGCAGGGCTCCAGCGACGTCATCATGATCGCCGCCCCCAACGGCATCCTCCGGTACGTCTCCCCGGCCGCCGCCGGGGTCTACGGGCGCCCTGCGGAGGACCTGGTCGGGACCGAGCTGGCCGATCTCATCCACCCGGAGGACCTGGGCTGCGTGGTGCACGAGGTGCGCCGCTTCCTCGCCGCCAGCCCCCAGGAGGAACCCACCACCCGCATCGAGTGCCGCTTCCGGTCCGGCGCGGGCGGCTGGCTGAACGTGGAGTCGACGGTCAACCGGCACCACGGCGGCCTGATCTTCAACAGCCGGGACGTGACCGAAAGAGTGCGCCTCCAGGCGCAGTTGCAGCACAACGCCGAGCACGACCCGCTCACCGACCTGCCCAACCGCGCGCTGTTCACCAAGCGCGTGCAGCAGGCACTGTCCGGCCGCCGCAGCACCGACCGCGGCGCCGTGCTGCGGGGCACCGCCGTGCTCTTCATCGACCTGGACGGGTTCAAGGCCGTCAACGACACGATCGGCCACCAGGCCGGGGACGAACTGCTCGTGCAGGCCGCGCGCAGACTCCAGGAGGCGGTCCGCAAGGGCGACACCGCGTCCCGGCTCGGCGGCGACGAGTTCGCGGCCCTGATCGTCGGCGACGGAGCCCGGGACCGGGCGGCCCGCGAGCGGCACATCCTGGAGCTCGCCGACCGCCTCAGAGTGACGCTGTCCCAGCCGTACCTCATCGACGGCAACGACGTCCGGGTCGCCGCCTCCATCGGCGTCGCCTTCGCCGAGCCGGGCCTCGGCGCGGGGGAGCTGCTGCGCAACGCCGACCTGGCGATGTACCGCGCGAAGTCGGCCGGCAAGGGCCGGGTCGAGCTGTACAAGCCGCAGATGCAGCAGGACGTCGTGCGCAAGGCGGAGCTGGCCACCCGGCTGCGGGCCGCGCTGCACGACGGCGAGTTCACCCTGCTGCACCAGCCGGTGGTGTGCCTGGCGGACGGCCGGATCACGTCGGTCATCGCGCAGGCGCGCTGGCGGTCGTCCCAGGGCGTGCTGTTCACGCCGGCGGAGTTCCTGCGCGTCGCCGAGGACGGCGACCGGACGGCCGAGCTGGGCCGCTGGACGCTGGAGGAGGCCCTGGCGCAGGCCGCCGAACGCGCCGGGACCGGTCACGCCGTACCGGTCGCCGTCCGGATGACCGCGCGCCGCCTGCTGGACCGTTCGATGCCCCTCGGCTCCGTCGAGTCGCTGCTGACCCGGCACGGGCTGCCGTCCGGGGCACTGATCATCGAACTGTCCGGCATCGATGCCAAGATCCCCCTGGACGACCTGGAGCGGCGTCTGGGCGCCCTCAGGAGGCTCGGTGTCCGGATCGCGCTCGACGGCTTCGGCACCGGCTGCCCGGCCGTCACGGCGCTGCGCCGGCTCCCGCTGGACGTGCTCAAGCTTGACCGCGGCCTCGTCGAGGGCGTCGTGGAGTCCGCCCGGCTGCACAAGATCATCAGCGGGCTGCTGCGCATCGCCGGCGATCTGGGCCTGCAGTCCGTGGCGGAGGGCGTGGACCTGCCCGAGCAGGTCGTCGCCCTGCGCGCGATGGGCTGCACGCACGGACAGGGCGTCGCCTTCTCCGGGCCCCTGGACGAGTACCGGCTGCGCCGGGCGCTCACGTCCGGCCACTGTCCGGTGCCGCCCGGACCGGCCGGACCCGCCTTCGCGGGAGGCGCCACGGGGTCCTACACCGCGGGGGTGACCACCCTGTTCGGCGGTGCCATGCCCGTCACCGCGCCGGTCGGCACACCCCTCGCCACACCTCTGCGCTCACATGCTGAGACTCCCGTCCCACCCACTTGACAGTGGGTACGCGCCGGGGGGAGGGTCAGTGCCATGCGCACCCGAATCCTCGTACTTGGACAGCGCGTCGGCTGAGCTGGGACCCACCGGACATCGATCCGGCACCCCCAGCGACCACACCGGCGCGCTCCCCTCGCTTGCCTTACGGCACGAGGGGTTTTTTGTTGCACGGGCATCTGCCGTACAACAGCCGTACACCGCACAAATCTCGCCAAAACCCTCAGCATCGAGAAGAGAATGCCGATGACCGAGCAGGCCACCGGGGCCCATCCGCAGCCGCGGCCCCGATCCGGAGGACAGCAGTCCGCGCCCGTCGAGCACGTCACGGGTGCGCAGTCCCTCATCCGCTCTCTCGAGGAGGTCGGCGCCGACACGGTATTCGGCATTCCCGGCGGCGCGATCCTTCCGGCGTACGACCCGCTGATGGACTCCGGCAAGGTCCGCCACGTCCTGGTGCGCCACGAGCAGGGCGCCGGCCACGCGGCCACCGGCTACGCGCAGGCCACCGGCAAGGTCGGCGTCTGCATGGCGACCTCCGGCCCCGGCGCCACCAATCTGGTCACGCCGATCGCCGACGCGCACATGGACTCCGTGCCGCTGGTCGCGATCACCGGGCAGGTCGCCTCCAAGGCGATCGGCACGGACGCCTTCCAGGAGGCGGACATCGTCGGCATCACCATGCCGATCACCAAGCACAACTTCCTGGTCACCAGGGCCGAGGACATCCCCCGGGTGATCGCCCAGGCGTTCCACATCGCCTCCACCGGACGCCCCGGCCCGGTGCTGGTCGACATCGCCAAGGACGCCCTCCAGGCGAAGACCACCTTCTCCTGGCCGCCCACCATGGACCTGCCCGGCTACCGCCCGGTGACCAAGCCGCACGCCAAGCAGATCCGCGAGGCCGCCAAGCTGATCACCTCCGCCCGGCGCCCGGTGCTGTACGTCGGCGGCGGCGTGCTCAAGGCCAAGGCCACCGCCGAGCTGAAGGTCCTCGCCGAGCTGACCGGCGCCCCCGTCACCACCACCCTGATGGCGCTCGGCGCGTTCCCCGACAGCCACCCGCTGCACGTGGGCATGCCCGGCATGCACGGCGCGGTCGCCGCCGTCACCGCCCTGCAGAAGGCCGACCTGATCGTCGCCCTCGGCGCCCGCTTCGACGACCGCGTCACCGGCCGGCTGGACAGCTTCGCGCCGCACGCCAGGATCGTGCACGCCGACATCGACCCGGCCGAGATCGGCAAGAACCGCGCCGCCGACGTGCCGATCGTCGGGGACGCGCGCGAGGTCATCGCCGACCTGATCCAGGCCGTGCAGAAGGAGCACAGCGAGGGCCACCGCGGCGACTACGAGGCCTGGTGGAAGGACCTCGACCGCTGGCGCGAGACCTACCCCCTCGGCTACGACCAGCCCGAGGACGGCTCGCTCTCCCCGCAGCAGGTCATCGAGCGCATCGGCCGGCTCGCCCCCGAGGGCACGGTCTTCGCGGCCGGCGTGGGCCAGCACCAGATGTGGGCCGCGCACTTCATCCAGTACGACAAGCCCGCCACCTGGCTCAACTCCGGCGGCGCCGGGACGATGGGATACGCCGTCCCGGCCGCGATGGGCGCCAAGGCGGGCGCGCCCGACCGCACCGTCTGGGCGATCGACGGCGACGGCTGCTTCCAGATGACCAACCAGGAACTGACCACCTGCGCCCTGAACAACATCCCGATCAAGGTCGCCGTCATCAACAACGGCGCCCTGGGGATGGTCCGCCAGTGGCAGACCCTCTTCTACAACCAGCGCTACTCCAACACCGTGCTGCACTCCGGCCCCGACGACGTCAACCCGGAGGCCCGGGGCACCCGCGTCCCCGACTTCGTGAAGCTGTCCGAGGCCATGGGCTGCCACGCGATCCGCTGCGAGGACCCGGCCGACCTCGACAAGGTCATCGAGGAGGCGAACTCGATCAACGACCGTCCGGTCGTCATCGACTTCATCGTCCACGAGGACGCCATGGTGTGGCCGATGGTCGCCGCCGGCACCTCCAACGACGAGATCATGGCCGCCCGGGACGTCCGCCCCGACTTCGGCGACAACGAAGACGACTGAACAGAGAGCTGAGTCACGAACATGTCCAAGCACACGCTCTCCGTCCTGGTGGAGAACACCCCGGGCATCCTGGCCCGGATCGCCGCCCTGTTCTCCCGCCGCGGCTTCAACATCGACTCGCTCGCGGTCGGCGTCACCGAACACCCCGACATCTCCCGCATCACCATCGTGGTGAACGTCGAGGACCTGCCGCTGGAGCAGGTGACCAAGCAGCTCAACAAGCTGGTCAACGTGCTGAAGATCGTCGAGCTGGAGCCGGCGCAGGCCGTGCAGCGCGAACTCGTCCTGGTGAAGGTGCGCGCCGACAACGAGACCCGCTCCCAGATCGTCGAGATCGTCCAGCTGTTCCGGGCCAAGACCGTCGACGTCTCCCCGGAGGCCGTCACCATCGAGGCCACCGGATCGACCGACAAGCTGTCGGCCATGCTCAAGATGCTGGAGCCGTACGGCATCAAGGAGCTGGTCCAGTCCGGCACGATCGCGATCGGCCGCGGCGCGCGTTCGATCACGGACCGCTCGCTGCGCGCGCTGGACCGATCGGCGTGACGATGTGAGACGGGCGGCCCGCACCGCCGGGCCGCCCGCATGGCGAGACCCCCGACCTTCCCGTCCCTCCACCGTCATACGGTGGGACGCACCATCTGCACTCCAAGGAGAGACCCAAAGTGGCCGAGCTGTTCTACGACGCCGACGCCGACCTGTCCATCATCCAGGGCCG
>NZ_JBHMCY010000052.1:0-54575 GCF_042430725.1 Streptomyces cinereospinus
GTCTTCGCGGTCGACTACCCCTTCGCCGGGAACGAGGGCGTCCTGCCCTTCTTCGCACAGGCCGATCTCCCCGAGCAGGCCAAGCGCAAGATCGCCCACGAGAACGCCGCACGCCTGCTGGGCCTGTGAAGCGCCCCTGACCGTCGCGGACGGCCGACACCACCTGGTCCGGCACCGCGCTGACGGGCGCGCCCCGGCGAGCCCTCAGCAGCCCGGTCCCGTGTCCCGCGGAAGCCGGCCGGACGGTCGTTGTCCGGTCGGCACGCCGACAGCCGGGTCACGTCCCGTCACAGAACCCGGCCTCGGCTCCGCGCTTCCCCATGCCGCGACCGCGGGCCGTCCCTGCGACGTCCCGCCCGTTTCCGGGAAGCCCGAGTCCCCTCCGCCGCGACCAGGCGGCTCGCCTTCCCCCGCCCGTGACATCACCACGTATGAGTGAAGCCCGCCATGGCAGAGGAGCCACGATGCGCACGATCGGCCTCGAAGAACACTTCGTCACTCCCGGACTGGCCGCCTACGGCGCCGGATCGGCCTCGATCGCCCAGCCCCGCGCCTGGGCGGCGGCCTCGCGGCTGCTGCTGGACCTCACCGAGGAGCGGCTCCCGGCGATGGACGCCGCGGGCTTGGACCTCCAGGTGCTCTCGCTGAACTCGCCGGGCCTCCAGGCCGAGCCGGACCCGGCCGTCGCCGTGCGAGAGGCTGCCGCCGTCAACGACCTGCTGGCCTCGGTGATCGCCGACCACCCCACCCGCTTCTCCGGCTTCGCCGCCCTCCCGTTGCAGGACCCCCGGGCCGCGGCCGAGGAACTGGAGCGCGCGGTGACCCAACTGGGCCTGCGGGGCGCACTGGTCAACGCCCATACGCAGGGCCGCTACCTGGACGACCGCGCCCTGCGCGTCGTGTGGGAACGGGCCGCCGGTCTCGACGTCCCGCTCTATCTGCACCCGGCCAACGGCGTGGACACCCCGCACGTCCTGTCCGGCCACCCGGAAATGGCGGGCCCGATGTGGAGCTGGGGTCCGGACACCGCCTCACACGTGCTGCGGCTGATCTTCGGCGGGGTCTTCGACGACTTCCCCGACGCCAAGCTGCTGGTCGGCCACATGGGCGAGGGACTGCCCTACGTGCTGTGGCGGCTGGACTCGCGGTGGGCGTTCCACGACCACCACGGCATAGAGCTCGCCCGCGGCAACCCCTCGGAGTACCTGCGGCACAACCTCTACATCACCACCAGCGGCGTCTTCGACGCACCGCCCCTGCTCTGCGCCCTGCTCGCCCTGGGCGCGGACCACATCCTCTTCGGCACCGACTACCCCTTCGAGGACATGGCCACCGCGACGCGGTTCCTGCGGACCGCACCGATCAGCGAGGCCGACCGCCGGAAGATCGCCGGCGAGAACGCGGAAGCGCTGCTGCGCCTCTGACCGCGGCTCGGCCGCCGCACCCCCTCACCCGACCCGGTCCCACAGACCCACCAGAACGGAGATGCACGCATGGAAACCCAGCTCGCGCAGGCGCGGCACTGGATCAACGGCGAATGGGCCGCCCCCGAGAGCCCGGGATCGCCGAGCACGAACCCCGCCACCGGCGAGATCATCGGCTCCTACACCGACGGCGGACAGGAGGTCGCCGAGGCCGCGATCCAGGCAGCCGTCCACGCCTTCGAGCACAGTGACTGGCGGGACGACGCCATGCACCGCGCCACCGCACTGCACCGCCTGGCCGACGCCTACGAGGCGCGCACCGACGAGTTGGTCGACACCCTCTGCCGGGAGAACGGCAAGCTGCGCAACGAAGCCGCCTACGAGGTGCACTTCATCCCGCGTGCTCTGCGCTTCGCCGCGGGACTGGCCGTCCAGAGCTTCGGCAGGGTGACCGGGGCCAAGCCCGGCCAGCAGACCATGTCGATCCGCCAACCGGTCGGCGTGGCCGGAATCATCACACCGTGATACTCCCCCGCCTATCTGTCGGTGCGCTCACTGGCCCCGGCCCTGGCCGCCGGGTGCGGCGCGGTCGTCAAGATGCCGGCCCAGGCCGCCCAGACCGCCCGCGTGATGTCGGAGATCCTGGCCGGAGTGGAAGAGCTTCCGCGCGGCCTGGTCAACGTGTTCATCGAGTCGGGCAGCGGGGGAGCGAGCCACCTGGTGAGTTCCCCGCAGGTTCCGGTCATCAGCTACACCGGCAGCACGTCCGTCGGACGAGTGATCCTCGGCAACGCCGCGGCCTCCCTCAAGCGGGTCGGTGCCGAGCTCGGCGGCAAGAACCCGCACCT
This sequence comes from Streptomyces cinereospinus, assembly GCF_042430725.1. Lineage (NCBI taxonomy): Bacteria > Bacillati > Actinomycetota > Actinomycetes > Kitasatosporales > Streptomycetaceae > Streptomyces > Streptomyces cinereospinus. The sequence continues at coordinate 2,273 of NZ_JBHMCY010000052.1, forward strand.
GGTGTTCGCCGACGCGGACCTCGACGCCGCCCTGGAGACCGTGGTCCACTCCTGCACGGTGTTCGCCGGCCAGTTCTGCATGGCCGGCAGCCGCGTCCTGGTCCAGGACGAGATCGCCGACCGCTTCCTGGAAGCACTGGCCCGGCGCCTGAGCCAGGTCCGGCTCGGCCCGGCGGCCGACCCGGACAGCCAGATCGGCCCGATGATCGACAAGGCCGCCGTGGCCCGCGTGGACGCGATGGTTCAGGACGCCCTCGCGGGCGGCGCCACAGCACTGGTCAGGGGCGGACCGGCCACCGACCCGGGGCTGGCCGGCGGTGCCTTCTACCACCCCACCCTGCTGGAGGTGACCGATTCCTCTCTCCCCGTCGTCCAGCAGGAAGTCTTCGGTCCCGTGCAGGTGGCCCAGCGCTTCCGCACCGAGGACGAAGCCATCGCGCTGGCCAACGACACCGAGTACGGTCTGAGCGCCTCCGTGTGGAGCCAGGACGCGCGCCGTCCGCTGCGCGTCGCCCAGCGGCTCCACGCGGGGTTGATCTCCGTCAACAGCTGGGCCAACCTCGCCGTCGAGTCGGAGGAGGGCGGCTGGAAGAACAGCGGCCTGGGACGACTCGGGGGTGTGGCCAGCCTCGACGACTTCACCGAGTACAAGCAGATCACCCAGAACTACCGGTGACCTCGCTGGTCCGCGGCACCGAGCAGCCCCGCTCTTCGCTCGGTGCCGCTGTACCGGCGGGCCTGCACCGAGGTGTGTTCAGGGCGGGACCGCACGACGGCATGTGCGGGGGTGCCGGCGTCTGCCGGCCGGTGGAGTCCGGACGCGGGGCGAGCCGTCGCGTGAAGCGGGCACGGTTGACCAGGGCCCGGCTGTGCTGTCCGCTGAGGACGGCGGCGGCGTCGTGGGCTTCGACGTCGAAGACGACTGTGTGGCCGTCGACGCCGGTCAGGGTCGCCGAGACGGTGACCGGCGCGCCCGCCGACCTGCTGGCGGAGTCGGGCATCGGCATCGGGGCGGGCGGGTGGCCGCGGCAGGGCGCCGCCCGTCTGCTCGACAGCCGCCACGCCCGTTCCTGCCCCCGGATCCTCGTGGAGCTGATCGACCTCCCCACCGCACAGGCGCTCCCGGAAGCCGACGACGTCCCGCCGAGTGGCCCGCCGCGAACGCGGCCCCGGCTGCCCGCGCCGCGCGCCGCCGGGCCGGCGACAGGGCCGACCAGGCCACCGTCTCGGCCCGGTCCGCGGCGAACGCGGCGATCAGCGCCCGGACCGCCGCCGACAGGGCCCACGCCGGCTCGATCGCCGCCGGCGAGAGCTCCGACGAGGCGAAGCAGGCCGCGGACGACGCCGAGAAGTGATCTGAGTCACGTCCTGTCACGCCGACCGCCTACGCGGAGTCTTGATGCCGCACACCTGACAACGGAGGAGGCACCATGACCGACAGCACCGACGTGGTCGTGATCGGCGGCGGATACGCGGGCGTGATGGCCGCGAACCGGCTGACGCAGCGCGCCGACGTGACCGTGACGCTGGTCAACCCGCGCCCGGACTTCGTCCACCGCGTCCGCCTGCACCAGCTGGTGGGCGGCTCCGACGACGCGGTCGGCGCCTACCAGGACGTCCTGGCCGACGGTGTCCGCCTGGTGGTCGACACCGTGACCCGGATCGACGCGGCCGGGCGCCATGTGACACTGGCGGCCGCCGGCACGCTCGACTACGACTACCTGGTCTACGCCGTGGGCAGCGGCAGCGCCGAACCGAGCGTGCCCGGGGCAGCCGAGTTCGCCTACCCCATCGCCACCCTGGAGGAGGCGCAGCGGCTGCGCCCGGTCCTCGACGCCACGCCCGCGACGGCCCCCGTGACGGTGGTCGGCGCCGGTCCCACCGGCATCGAGATCGCCGCCGAGCTGGCCGAGGCCGGCCGCACGGTCACCCTGGTCTGCGGCGGCGTGCTCGGCCCGTACCTGCACACCCGCGGCCGACGCGCCGTCGCCAAGCGGCTGGCCAAGCTCGGTGTGACGGTCGTCGACGGCTCCGACGCCAAGGTGACGGCCGTGACCCGCGACGCCGTACGGCTCGCCCACGGCCGTGAGCTGCCGAGCCAGGTCACCGTCTGGACCGCCGGTTTCGGCGTGCCGGACCTGGCCGCCCGCAGCGGGCTGAGCACCGACGCCGTGGGCCGCCTGCTCACTGACGAGACGCTGACGAGCGTGGACGACGCGCGCATCGTCGCGGCCGGGGACGCGGCGGCTCCCTCCGACCTGCCGCAGCGGATGAGCTGCCAGACCGCGATGCCGCAGGGCGCACGGGCCGCCGACACCGTGCTCAGCCGGCTGGCGGGCGAGCAGCCGGACACCATCCACCAGGCGATCTACGCCCAGTGCGTCAGCCTGGGCCGGCAGGCCGGTGTCTACCAGCTCGCCAACAGGTCCGACGTGGCGGTCGGGTTCCACATCGGCGACCGGCTGGCCGCCGGCCTCAAGGAGATCGCCTGCAAGTCCATCCCCCGGCACCTGGCCCACGAGGCGCACAAGCCGGGCTCGTACAGCCTGCACCGCATGCCGGGAGGTGTGACCAGGCGCCGGCTGATGCTGCGGGCCAAGGGCGCCGAGGCACCGGCCGCCGCCGACCGGACGGCCTGACCGGAACGTGCCGCGAGGACCGCGCGGTGGACGCACGCGCAAGCGGTCGGCCGCCGGGGCCGACCGCGCAGGACGAGGAGAGGTCCCGAGGGATGAGCGACGCCGCCACCGACCGGGCGACCGGGACGTTCCTCGCCCACCGCGACCTCCTCTTCACCGTCGCCCACGAGATGCTCGGATCGGCGGCCGACGCCGAGGACGTCCTCCAGGAGACCTGGCTGCGCTGGGTCGGGGCGGACCAGGCACAGGTGCGCGACCGGCGCGCCCACCTGGTCCGCATCACGACCCGGCAGGCGCTCGGCCGGCTGCGCACCGTCCAGCGCCGCCGGGAGGCGTACGCCGGCCCCTGGCTGCCCGAGCCGCTGCTGACCGCGCCGGCCGTGGCCCGGGACGCCGAGCTCGCCGAGAGCGCGTCGATGGCGCTGATGCTCGTCCTGGAGACGCTGTCGCCGACCGAGCGCGCGGTCTTCGTCCTGCGTGAGGTCTTCGACGTCGGCCACGACGAGATCGCGGCCGCCGTCGGCAGGAGCCCCGTGGCCGTCCGCAGGATCGCGCACCGCGCCCGCCGGCACGTCGACGCCCGCCGCCCGCGACGGGCGGTCGCGTCCGGTGAGACGGGGGCGGTCCTGGAGTCGTTCCGGCGCGCGATCGAAACCGGTGACCCCGAGGTCCTCCTCGACGTGCTCGCCCCCGGGGTCGTCCTGGTGAGCGACGGCGGCGGCGTCGAGCACGCAGCGTTGCGGCCGGTCACCGGCGCCGAGAAGGTGGCCCGTATGTTCGTCGGCGGCCTGCATGAGATCGCCGGCGGACTCACCGCCGAACCGGCCGTGGTCAACGGCAACCCGGCGTTCCTCGTCCGCCTGGACGGCGCGGTCGACGGCGTCCTGGCACTCCGTGTCGAGGACGCCCGCATCACCGGCCTCTACTACGTCCGCAACCCGGAGAACCGTCCCATGCCACCACCGCGACCCCCTGACCCTGCGCTGAGGACGTCGTCGAGGTCCGGGTGAACTCCGGCCGACGGGCGCGACGGTCAGGGCTGTCGGCGTGTAGACATGTGCCCTACCGGCTGGACGAGTTAAGGAGTCAGGGTGACGCGGAGTCTCGCCGACGCGGTCGAATCGATGGAGCAGCTCGCCACGGTCTGGCGTGCCATGGTGCTCGACCGGGATCCGGGCGCGGACGTCCGGGACCTGCCGGGCATCGCGGTGCGCTGGGCGGAGTCCCGGTTCGCCTTCTGGAACTGCGTGACGCTCACCGACGCCGAGGCGGACGCGGGCCTCACGGAGAAGCGGCTGGGCCAGGCGGCCGACATCATGCGGGCGAAGGGACGCGCGGGCTACTTGTGGGTGTTCGAGGACCTCATCGGCGCCGAGGCGCGCGGCACCCTGAGGGAGGCGGCCGGACGGGCCGGTCTGGCGCACGCCTTCTCGGGCACCGGCATGGCCGGCGACCTGCTGCCCGTCCCCGCACCGGCGCACCCGGACCTGACGTTCGTGCGGGTCGGCACGGACGAGCACCTGCGGGCCTACGCCGAGATCAACGCGCGCGCGTACGGCATGCCCCTGGAGGACGGCCGTGACGGCCTCGTGGGCTCGGCGCTGTGGAAGACGGAGGTGCACGCCTACCTGGGCCTGCGGGACGGCGTTCCCGTGACGTGTGCGGGCACCGTGGCAGCGGACGGCCGGCTCTTCGTCGTCCTGGTGGCCACGGACCCGCGGTGGGAACGCAGGGGGTACGGGGAGGCGGTGACCCGCAAGGCCCTGTACGAGGGCGCCCGGGCCACCGGACTCACCCGCGCCACGCTGCACGCGACCGCCGCCGGAGCACCCGTGTACCCACGGATCGGCTTCGAGCCGAACACGCCCCTGCACTTCTTCGCCGTGCAGAGCTGACACGGGCCGGCCCCGCGGACTCCGCGGTGCGTGGCTCCCCGGCCTGCCGAACGCATGACCGGGAGTGAGGGCGGCGCAGGGGCAGGCCCGGCGGCCGCGGTCCGAGGGCCGCTGTGACGGCATCTTCGGAGGAAGAGGGGAGGCGGCGCCGTGGTCTGGGCACTCGTGCGGCATGGACGACAGCAACCCGCAGAAGACCGGCGATCAGCGGCGCGGGACCGTGGAGCGGCTCGTACGGGCTTGGCTCGCGGAGACCGAACGCCATGACCGCGACGCGGCCGGCGAGGCCCGCGCCGGCTGGGAACGAGGCTCCCTGTCATCCCAGGCCGCGCAGGACCTGGCCACGTGGGTCACCGCCCGGGTCACGGACACGGCGTTCAACGAGGACGAGGGCCCGTACGTCGAGGGCGACGTACGGATCACCCCGGCGGACAAGGACGCCGTGCACCGCTGGCTGCGGTCCCGGGGACATCCGGTCTGAAGAACCCGGCGCTCTCCTCGACGTACCCGGCCGACGCATCGGTGGCGGAGTTCCGCCCGCGACTCGCAGGGTCGCGCCCGTCGACGTACCACGTGCTGTCGTAGCCGGTGAAGCTCCCCGGTGAGTGCGTGCCGGGCAGGGAGAGACGGTGAGCCCGACGACGGCACCCAGGGCGAGCCCGCCGAAGAAGCCCGCCGGCGGCGGCCGGTCGATGCCGGTCGTGCCGGCCCGGTACCCGAGCACCGCTCCCAACGCGGCGCCGACGCCGTAACCCAGCCTGCCGGTCCCCGCACGGCGCTCGTCGTCGTCGGCGTTCGGCATCCAGCGGACGAGTCCGCTGCCGATGGCCGTCCCGCTGACGAGGCCGCACCGGCGGCCGGGCCGGCGGGTGAGACCACCTGTTAGGCTTTCCGGACAGGTAGACCGTCCATCGAGGAGTCACAGACGTGGTGGGTGAAGACGACATCTCCGGGTGAGATCGGATCTGACGGCCACCGGCCGGCGCTCGGAAGCGCTGCTGAGGTGGTCCGCTTCGTCGTACCCATTTCTCCCACGTCTGCCCAGGGCAGAGGTCCATGCTCTGCCCTCTGTGTCTCCGAGGTCCCTTCCATGTCCGACGCCGCCGTCATCTGCTCGAACCTCTCCTTCGCCTGGCCCGACGACACCGAGGTCTTCCACGACCTGTCCTTCTCCGTGACGCCGGGCCGCACGGGGCTGGTCGCCCCCAACGGCTCCGGCAAGAGCACCCTGCTGAAGCTGGTCGCCGGCGAACTGCGACCCGCCGCGGGCTCGGTGTCCGTCAGCGGCACCCTCGGCTACCTGGCCCAGAGCCTGCCCCTGACCGGGAACCTCACGGTCGCCGAGGTGCTCGGCGTCGCCGACGTGATCCGCGCCCTGGACGCCGTGGAGTCCGGGGACGTGGGCGAGGAGCACTTCGCCACCATCGGTGACGACTGGGACATCGAGGAGCGCACCCGCGCCCAGCTCGACCGCCTGGGCCTGACCGACCTCGCCCTGGACCGCAGCCTGAGCACGCTCAGCGGCGGCCAGGCCGTCTCCCTCGGACTCGCCGCCCAGTTGCTCAAGCGCCCCGACGTGCTGCTGCTCGACGAGCCGACCAACAACCTCGACGCGGGGGCCCGGCACCGGCTGTACGACGTGCTGTCGGACTTCACCGGCTGCCTGCTCCTGGTCAGCCACGACCGCGCGCTGCTCGACCGCATGGAACGCGTCGCCGAACTCGGCAGCGGCGAACTGCGCCTGTACGGCGGCAACTTCACCGAGTACCAGGAGGCCGTCCGCGCCGAGCAGGAGGTCGCCGAGAAGAACGTCCGCAACGCCGAACAGGAGCTGAAGCGGGAGAAGCGCGAGATGCAGCAGGCCCGCGAACGCGCCGAGCGCCGTGCGAGCAACGCCGCCCGCAACCTGAAGAACGCCGGTCTGCCCCGTATCTTCGCCGGCAACATGAAGCGGGGCGCCCAGGAGTCCGCGGGCCGGGCCGGGCAGACGCACGCCTCCCGGGTCAGCGAGGCCCAGGCCCGCCTGGACGAGGCCGGACGCGCCCTGCGCGACGAGCAGCGCCTCACCCTCGAACTGCCCGACACCCGGGTGCCCGCCGGCCGCAACCTGTTCCTCGGCGAGAGGCTGCGGGTGCGCCTCGGCGGCACGGAGGTGTTCGACGCGGGCGGCGTCGACCTGACCGTCCGGGGGCCCGAGCGCATCGCCCTGACCGGACCCAACGGCGCGGGCAAGTCCACCCTCATGCGCCTGATCACCGGCGACCTGGCTCCGGACAGCGGGGAGATCAACCGCAACGACGGCCGGATCGCGTACCTGTCGCAGCGCCTGGACCTGCTGGACCTGGACCGCACGGTGGCGGAGAACTTCGCCGCGTTCGCCCCCGAGCGGCCCGAGGCCGAGCGGATGAACCTGCTCGCCCGCTTCCTCTTCCGCGGCCCGCGGGCACACCTGCCGGTCGGGGTGCTCTCCGGCGGCGAACGACTGCGCGCCACCCTGGCCTGCGTACTGTGCGCCGACCCCGCCCCCCATCTGCTGCTGCTCGACGAGCCGACCAACAACCTCGACCTGGTCAGCGCGGGCCAGCTGGAGAGCGCGCTCAACTCCTACCAGGGCGCCTTCCTGGTGGTCAGCCACGACGAGCGCTTCCTCGCGGAGATCGGGACCAGCCGTTGGCTGCGGCTGGCGGACGGGGTGCTGACGGAGACGGCGGCGCCCGCGGTGTGAGCCGCGGTGTGCCGTGGCCCGCGCCCGAGGCCGTGCGCCCGGCGGGCCGACCACCGATCACCTTGGACGGATTCCTGTGCCCCAGCCCGCCCTGCTCGCCCATGACCTCGTCCGCACCCTGGGCGGCCGCCGCGTCCTCGACGGCGTCTCCCTGACCGCGGCCCCCGGCCACCGCATCGGCCTGATCGGAGAGAACGGCGTCGGGAAGTCGACCCTGCTGCGGACGCTCGCCGGTGTGGAGGAACCCGACGCGGGGAGCGTCACCCGCCCCGGCGACCTCGGCTTCCTGCACCAGGAGATGCCGTACGACGCGGAGGCGACCGTCGCCGCGGTGCTGGACGAGGCGCTGCGCGAGGCCCGCGAGGACCTCGCCGAGCTGGACCTGCTCGGCGCGCGGCTGGCCCGCGCGCCGGAGGACGATCCCGGCCACCCTGGGACGCCGACCGCCGCGCAGCGCTGGTGCTGGACGGCCTGGGCCTCGGCACGGTCGGGCACGACCGCGCGCTCGGATCGCTCTCCGGCGGGCAGCGTGCCCGACTGGCCCTGGCCGCGCTGCTGGTACGGCGCCCCTCCGCGCTGCTCCTCGACGAGCCGACCAACCACCTGGACGACGATGCCGCCGCCTTCCTGGAGGAGCAGGTCCGCGGCCAGCCCGGGACCGTGCTGATCGCCGGCCACGACCGGGCGTTCCTCGACGCGGTCTGCACCGACCTGATCGACCTCGATCCGGCGGTGGACGGCCCGGTCCGCTACGGGGGCGACTACAGCGCCTACCTGTCCGAGAAACAGGCGGAGCGGAGACGCTGGGAACGCCGGTTCGCCGAGGAACAGCAGGAACGGGAGGAACTGCGCCGCTCGGCGGGCGTCACCGCCCGTCGCGTCGCGCCGGACCGGGGCCGTACCGACAACGAGAAGATGGGGTACGGCCACCGCGCCGGCCGGGTGCAGAACCAGATCTCCCGCCGGGTGCGCAACGCCGTCCGGCGGCTGGACGAGCTGGAGCGCACCCAGGTCGCCGCGCCGCCGCGCCCCCTGCGGTTCACGCCCGGGGATCTGGCCGCGCCGGCCGAGGAAGGACCGCGGCCGCTGGTGTCCCTGCGGGACGTACGGGTGCCCGGCCGGCTCACGCTGGACAGCCTGGAGGTGCCGGCGAACGACCGGCTGCTGGTCACGGGCGGCAACGGGACGGGCAAGTCGACTCTGCTCGCCGTGCTGGCCGGGCGTCTTGCGGCCGCGGGCGAGGTGCACCGGCGACGCGGACTGACGGTGGGGCTGCTCACCCAGGACACCGTCTTCGAGCGGCCCGACCGCACCGTACGGGACACCTACGCGCTGTCGCTGGGTCCGGAGCGGTCCGAGACGGTCCCGCTGGGCGCGCTCGGGCTGATCCACGAGACCGACTGGGACCAACCGGTGGGACGGTTGTCCGTGGGCCAGCGCCGACGGCTCGCGCTGGCCCTCCTGGTGGCCTGTCCGCCGCATCTGCTCCTGCTCGACGAACCCACCAACCACCTCTCTCCCGTGCTGTGCGACGAGTTGGAGGAGGCGCTGGGGCCCGGACCCGGCGCGATCGTCGTCGCGAGCCACGACCGCTGGCTGCGCCGCCGATGGCAGGGCCGCGAACTCCGGCTGGAGGGCGGACGCGAGCGGCGGGGGAGGGCCGCGGCCTCGTCCGGCTCCTGACCGCACTCGTCCACCGTCCGGGCCGGCCGCAAGCGGTGTCACGTCAGGCCACGCCCCCCGCGCCGGGGTGAAGCGGTCGCCGCTCCCTTCGGCCCTGACGGCGTCCGTGCGGGTCCGCCCGCTCCCGCGACGCCGTGTCCCGCACCGGCAGTGGCAGTGCCGGCGCCACTGCGTAGGCTCCGTGGCATGGGTGGAACGGGCGGACTGCGCGAGCGCAAGAAGCAGCAGATGTACCGACGGTTGTCGGACACGGCCATCGGGCTCTTCCTGGAGAAGGGCTTCGACCAGGTGACCGTCGCTGATGTCGCGGCAGCCGTCGACATCTCCAAGCCGACGCTCTTCCGGTACTTCCCGGCCAAGGAGGATCTGGTCCTGCACCGGCTGGCCGACCACGAGGGGGAGGCCGGCAGGGTGGTCGCACAGCGCCCGGCCGGATGCTCTCCGCTGGAGGCGCTGCGCCGCCACTTCCTGGACGGGCTGGCCCGGCGCGATCCGGTGACCGGCCTGAACGACGAGGCCGATGTGCTCGCCTTCCACCAGCTGCTGTACGCGACGCCGTCATTGGTGGCGCGCCTGTACGCCCATGGGGAGCGGGACGAGGCCGCGCTGGCCGCGGTCCTCGGCGGCGAAGCCGGTGGAAGCGGTGGCGGCGGTGGCGTTCAGGCGCGCCTGGCCGCCGGGCAGATCATCGCCGTCCAGCGCATCCTCGGGCAGGAGAACTGGCGGCAGATCAGCACCGGCCGCAGCGCGGACGACCTCTGCCCCGAGGCGGTCGCCGTGGCCGAGTCGGCCTTCGCGCAGCTCGGAGTCGGGCTGCCCGACCTCGCCTGAGCCGGTACCGATACCAAGTCAAAAATGTTACTTGGTTGCACTATGGTGGAGGGATGCAACGCTCCGAGCCCTTACTCCAGGACGCCCTCGTGCGGGAACGCGCCTACCACGACGAGTGCCGAGCGGCGCTTGACGCCATGATCGAGGGCGCGCAGGAACAGGTGGTCGTGGGGGAGAACGCCTCCGCCTCCGGCGCCGACGCCGAAGTACTCGGTCACCAGCTGCGCAGCCAGGCCAGGGAACTGCGGGAACTGCCCGACGGACCGCTGTTCTTCGGACGCCTCGACTTCACCCGGGACCCGCGGACCGCGGGCGGCCACGCCGGGCAGGAGTACCACATCGGGCGCATGCGCATCGCCCGTGATCCGTCCGCCCCACCACTGGTGATCGACTGGCGCGCACCGGTCGCGCGCGCCTTCTACCAGGCGAGCCCTCGTGACCCGCAGGGCGTCGCCGTCCGGCGCCGCTTCGGCTGGTCGCCCGCCGGCCGCGGCGACTCGGCCGACCTGACCGGTCTGGAGGACGAGCACTTCGGCAGCGGTGCGCACCGCGGCGGCAGCGGGCACCTCGGCAGCGTGCCCCCCGGCAGCGGTGAGGCGCGGGACGGCGCCATCCTCACCGGCGAGATCGAACGCCCCCGCATCGGACCCATGCGTGACATCGCCGCCACCATCCAGCCCGAGCAGGACGACCTCGTCCGCGCGGACCTCATGACGTCCCTCTGCGTCCAGGGCGCCCCCGGCACGGGCAAGACCGCAGTCGGCCTGCACCGCGCCGCCTACCTCCTCTACACCTGGCCGCAGCGCGTCCAGCGCGGCGGCATGCTGGTCCTCGGCCCCAACCGCGCCTTCCTCTCCTACATCTCCGCGGTCCTGCCCGCGCTCGGTGAGACGGGCGTGCGGCAGTCCACCCTCGACGAGGAGATCGCCCGGCACCCCGTCGGGGCTCAGGACGGCGACGCCGCGGCGATCGTCAAGCACGACATCCGTATGGCTCAGGTCCTGCGCCGCGCGCTCTACGCGCGGGTGCGCACCGACGGTGTGCAGCCGCTCGTCCTGCCGGACGGCTCCTACCGGTGGCGGGTGCCCGCCGACGAACTGGAGCGGATCGTCCGGGAGGTGCGCACCGAGGAGCCCGCCCATGCCGTGGGGCGCGAGCGCGTGCGTACGCGCATCGTCCAGGCGATTCAGCGGCAGGCCGAGCGCCGCGCCGGTCCTCGCACGAACGCCTGGACGCGGAAGGTCTCCCGGGCTCGCCCGGTCACGACCCTGCTCGACGCCGTCTGGCCCGGCGTACGCCCCGAGCAGGTGCTCGCGGACCTGCTGACCGATGCGGACACCTTGGCGGCCGCGGCCGAAGGAGTGCTGGACGCGTGGGAGCAGAAGGCCCTGCTCTGGCCCGAACCGCCGCGCTCCTTCCGGTCGGCCCGCTGGTCGCCGGCCGACCTGGTGCTGCTCGACGAGCTCGCGGGTCTGATCGAGCACCCCGCCGGCTACGGGCACGTCGTGATCGACGAAGCGCAGGACCTGTCCGCCATGCAGTGCCGCGCCGTCGCCCGCCGCTCGCTGTTCGGGTCCCTCACCGTTCTCGGGGACCTCGCCCAGGGCACCACCCCGTGGGCCGCGCGCGACTGGCCGTCGTGTCTCGCCCATCTGGGCAAGCCGGACGCCGTCGTGGCCCCGCTCACCACGGGCTTCCGCGTTCCCCGCGCGGTCGCCGAACTCGCCAACGGCCTTCTGGAGCACCTCGATGTGGAAGTCCCCCCGGCCCGGTCCCTGCGCCGCGACGGCGAGGTGGTCGTCGAGGCGACGCAGGACACGGCCGCGGCGACGGTGGCGGCCGTGAACACCGCACTGGAGCAGGCGGGTTCCATCGGCGTCATCGCGGCCGACACCGGGGCGGACCGGCTGCGTGACGCGCTGCGAGTGGCCGGAATCCACGCAGCGGGCCCGGACACTCCCGGAGCGCGGGTCGCGGTGATCCCCGCCTCGGCGGCCAAGGGACTGGAGTACGACCACGTGGTCGTGGTCGAGCCCTCGGTCATCGTCCAGGCCGAGCCCCGCGGCATGAGCCGCCTCTATGTGGCGCTCACCCGAGCCGTCTCACGCCTGCACATCGTCCACTCCGAGCCCCTGCCCCCGGCACTCGGGCCCCGGGGTGAGGGAGTTGGCCGACGGGTGGACTGAGGGTAACGGAAAGCCGAAGAGCGTGGTCGGTGACACTTGTGTGTCCGGTACGGCCGGCAACTAGGATGATCGCGCCGTGCTCGCGGACATGACACCGCTCCGGCGCTCCTCACCCCACGCGCAGGGAGCGGCACTCGATGCTGCCCCGCAGTCGGGGGTGCTTGTCACCCGTTGTCACGAGATGCAGCCCTGGAGAAGTGCGTGCGCAGAGGTGGAAGACCCGTCAGGCCGGGGACGACGGGCGGTCGCGGCGCGCCGCGCGAGCGGCAGGAGCGGGGCGGCCGGATCGTCGTCCTCGACGCGCTGCGGCTCATCGCGGCACTGATGGTCGTCTTCTATCACTATGTCGCTTTCGGTGAGGGGTGGGAGGGCCCTCAGGCGCAGCTCTTCCCCGTCATCTTCCGGCCGTCCGCCTACGGGTGGCTGGGAGTCGACCTCTTCTTCATGATCAGCGGCTTCGTCATCTGCATGAGCTGCTGGGGACGCAGCCTCGCGGACTTCTTCACCTCACGGGTGATCCGGCTGTTCCCCGCCTACTGGCTGGCCGTGTTCGCGACCACCGCGGTGGTCGCCCTGGTTCCGGGGGGACTCGCGCCGCACGCGTGGCGTGAGGTGCTGGTCAATCTGACGATGCTGCAGTGGCCCGTCGACGTGGAGCACGTCGACGGGGTGTACTGGACGCTCTGGGCCGAACTGCGCTTCTACCTGCTGTTCGCCCTCGTGGTGCGGCGCGGCCTCACCTACCGGCGGGTGGTCGCCTTCTGCTGCGTCTGGGCGACCGCCGCGCTGCTGGCCAAGGGCTACGGCCCGGGCCCGGTCGGTGACCTCGTGATGGCCCAGTACTGCTGGTTCTTCATCGCCGGCCTGGCCTTCTACCTGATCCACCGCTTCGGGCCGAACCTGCTGCTGTGGGGCATCGTCGGCCTGTGCTTCGCGATGGGACAGCACACCGCCATGCAGACCTGGCGGAGGACGTTGCAGTACGTCGGGCACAACGTCCCCGGCTGGGGCGTGGCGGTGCTGATCACGGTCTTCTTCGCCGTGATGGCCGGCGTCTCGCTGGGCTGGTTGCGCCTGATCGACTGGCGCTGGCTGCCGGCGGCCGGTGCCCTCACCTATCCGCTGTACCTGCTCCACGAGTCCATCGGCTGGGAGATCTTCCACCACCTGCAGTACCGGGTCGACCGATGGGCCCTGCTCCTCGGCACCGTGGCCGGCATGCTCCTGCTGGCCCACCTGGTGCACCGCCTCGTGGAGAGGCCGGTCGCCAAGAGGCTGAAGCGCGGTCTGAACGCGGCCTTCGCGCAGGTGCGGGCCGACGACGGCACCGGCGGCGACCGGCCCCGGGGCGCTACCACGCCGCCGGCATCCGGTGACTCCGGCCGGCCGGTCCCGGAGCCGGCCGCCTCGGAGCCGGTTTCCTCGCGGTCGGCCGTCACGGCCTCGCCCCGGAGCTGACACCGGCCCGGCCCGCCGCCGTGCCCAGTGCCGCGGCAGGCGACGTTCGCCCCGTCGCGACGCCCGGCACGCACTCTCCCCGCACCGGCCGAAAGCCCGAGTACGGCACCGACGGCACGCACTGGAGCTGGACCGGCACCTGGACCCTGCCGAAGGAGCAGAGCCTGCGCATCGGCCTGGTCTCCCTCAACATGGCGGGCGCCACCGCGTACTTCGACTGCCTGCGCGCCTACGGCAGCTGACGGCCGGCCTCCCGGGAGCTCCGGTGTCCCCGGCTGTCAGGCGTCCCGGGGATAACAGGGGACCGCCGCGCCAAGCACCTGGTGCTGACCGCGGAGGGCCGGGACCTCCGCGGCCGGCTCCGCGAACTTGTCAGCCAGAACTCGCCGCTGGCCGGCCTCACCCCGCACCAGCGCGTCCTGCAAGGCCCGCTGGAGCAAGCCGTCACCCGCTCATGAGCCCCCCGGCGGCGCGAGGCGCGGCTCAGCTGACCTCGCACCCCTGGGAGTCGGTACCGACGCCGTCGATCCTGCTGCCCCAGGCCCAGTCGGCGGACCGGTCGCCCACCCAGATCTTGCGGTGGTAGCACCTTCCTCCCTGCGCGTGGTCGATCGCGTAGACGATGACGTCCGCGTTGGACTCGAAGGAGCGAGCCTTGTCGTGCATGTAGTCGGGCACGTCCGCGTAGCCCCATGGGCGGTAGCACCAGGATGCGCCCCTGTAGCCGGGCTCGGTGGAGAAACACACCTCACCGACGGCCGCGGCGGACGGAGTCGAGAGTGTCAGGGGCAGGACCGTGGCGACCACCGCGACGGTGAGAGCCCGCAAGATGCTGTTCATACGCTGCGAACGACCCTCGCCGACGGGAGTCACGCGCGCCCGACCGGCCGTGCCGGGGCGGGATGCGCACGTCCCGTCGGCACGCGGCCCGGTCGGCGAGGGAGCGGGGGCGGCCGCCTCCACGGGCTCGGACGCCCGTGACCCGCCACGACCGGCGCCGCTCCCCGGTCGCCCGGACGGGTGCGTCACCAAGTCGCCTGTGCGGGGCACCACTCGCGGACCTCCGCCGGCATCGCGACGCGCCGGGCGCACGAAGCTGGTCCTCGCCGCGGCGGCCCGTCCTGATCCCCGTGCGGAGGGTTCACGCTGCGCGCCGCCGTCCCCGTCGGCTTTCCGCCGTCCGGCGTTCGCGGTGCCGCAAGGGCGGGTTCCCGGCCATGGCGGTGGTGTCTGGCCGGCCGGTGCCGGTGAGGGAAGGGGGCGCCGAGGCATCGCGCGAGGTGATGCAGTGGCCGTAGTGGCTCGTGTTCGCCCGGCTGCCGGTGCGGCCCGTCCGAAAAGGCCTGTCACCGCCCGAAGGGAGCATCGCGGGTACCCCGTCTCGTCAGAAACATGACCGGACGCCTGCATTCAGTGAGCTGTGAGGTCGATGTGACGGGAGGGACAGGACCGGTGTGTGTCCCGGATGGCTTGCGGACCCCGTTGTGGCGCCGGAAACCGCACGCCTAGTTTGTCCACTGCGTCGGCGCCCCGCTCGCTGGGTGCGGGGCGCCGGCTCCTGCACCGGGGGGAGTGCCCCCGCCGTTCCAGCGGGACACTCCACTCGCGTCCGAGGCACATCCATCTACGAAGGGATACGACGATGGCCTACGAGCGTCCCACTCTCACCAAGGTCGGCGACTTCCAGAAGGTCACGGGCCTGGCCGGGACGGGCAGCCCCGACCTGCTGGGCGGCCACAGCCTGCTCTGACCTTCTCCGCCCTCTGATTGTCATGCACACCTAAAAGAGGGCGGGGTCAACAGCGTGGGCGGCGCCGCGGGTGCCGCCCACGCCCCTTGTCCCCCACCGCCGACCGCATCCGACCGGAAGGACCCGCCCATGGTGACCGGCCCGTCGTCTCCCGCCGGGGCCTGCTGGTTCCTCGTCTTCCCGGACACCGACGCCGTCGCGCAGCTCGCCACGCGGGCCCGCTCGCACGGGACGTGCCGGATCCCGCACCCGTCCGGCCGGCCCTGGCTGATCGGCCGCTGGCCGGACCACGCCGTGACGACGGCGGTGTGCGGACCCGTCCGGCTGGTCGTGCTCGGACAGCACGCGGTGACCGGGCGGGAGGCGGCGCGTGCGGCCCGCACCGGATCGCCCGAGGCCGCCGAGGCGCACGCGAGGACCTGGCCCGGCAGCCACCACCTGATCGCCTCCCGCGACGGCAGGACCCTGGTCCGCGGCACCGTCACCGGCGTCCGCAGCGTCTTCACCGCCGTGGCGCCCGGCACCCACGGCGCCCACCTCGTCTCCGACCGCGCGGATGTCCTGGCCGACCTGACCGGCGCGGACCTCGACGAGGGCCGCCTGGCCGTACAGCTGCTCAGCCCGCAGATCCTGCACCCGCTGACCACGCAGACCGTCTGGCGCGGCGTCGACGTCGTCCCCGGCGACCGGCGCGTACTCCTCGACCGCGACGGACACCTGCGCACCAGCCGCTGCTGGAGCCCGCCCCCGGCCGGACTGTCCCTGGCCGAAGGCGCCCGGCTGGTCGGGGAACGGCTCGCCGACGCGGTCACCGTACGGATCACCGGCCGCGAACCGGTCAGCGCCGACCTGGGCGGCGTCGACTCCACCGCCGTGGTCGCCACAGCCGCCCGCGCGGGCGCGAAGACCGTCGCCTACACCGCCGCCGTCCACGACGTCCTCGGCGACGACGTCACCTACGCGCGGCGCACCGTGGAGGCGCTCGGCGCGGTCGAGCACCACGTGGTGCCCGCGACCGCCGTCCCCCTGACCTTCGACCGCGTCGACACGCTCGACGACGTCCTCGACATCCCCTCGCCGTACGCGGTCAACCGCCACCGGCGGATGTACATCGTCGAGCGCGCCGCGGAGCGCGGCTCCGCGCTGCACCTGAGCGGCATGGGCGGCGACGAACTGTTCAGCGGCGCCAGCGCCCACGTCCACGGCCTGCTGCCACGCCATCCGCGCACGGCCTGGCGGCTCGCCCGCGGCTTCACCACCCGGCACCGCTGGAACCGCCGCACCGCCCTGGCGCAGCTGCTGGACCGCCGCCCCTACGGCTCCTGGCTGGCCCGCGTCGGACACGACCTCACCGAACCGCAACCCCCCATGTCGGTCCCCCTGTTCACCTGGGGCACCCCGCCGCGACTGCCGCCCTGGGCCACCCGGCGGGCCGTCGAGGCCGCCCGCGAACTGATCCACGAGCAGGCGCGCGACGCCCAGCCGCTCAGTCCCGGCCACGGCGGACACCGAGAACTGGTCACCCTGCGCACCCTGGCCCGCTTCGCCCGGCACGTCCAGCAGATGTCCGAACCGCTCGGCGTCACCTTCGCCGCCCCCTACTACGACGACCTCCTCGTCGAAGCCGCCCTCGCCGTCCGCCCCCAGGACCGGGTGACGCCCTGGCGGTACAAACCGCTGATCGAGCAGGCCATGCGCGGCGTCGTGCCCGAGGCCAGCCGCCACCGGACCACCAAGGCGCACGCCGCCTACGAGGAGGAGACCGGACTGCGCCGCCACCGCGGCGCACTGCTCGCCCTGTGGGAGGACTCCCGCCTGCGCGAGCTCGGCCTGATCGACGTGCCGGCCCTGCGCGACTGGTGCCACCGGCCGCTCGCCGCCGATCTGGAAAGCGCCCTGCTGCATCCGACCGTCGGCTGCGAGGTGTGGCTGCGCACCCGCGAACGGCACCGCGGCCCGCTGCGACCGGCGGAAACCGACATGGGAGGTATCACGGCATGACGATGACCCTGCGCCCCGGAGTGGTCACGGCCGACACCGACTACGGCATGGCCCTGCTCGACCAGAGCAGCGGCGAGTACTACACCCTCAACCCCACCGCGGCACTGATCGTACGGACCCTGCTGGACGGCACGAGCAGGCAGCAGGCGGTGACGGCGCTCACCGACCGGTACGAGGTGAGCGCCGAGCAGGTCGAGGAGGACATCACCCGCATCCTCGACGAACTCCGCGCCGCGAAGCTCCTGGCCGTCTGACCCGGCGCACACCACCACCCCCGCGCCCTTCCTGCCCCGTCCCCTCTCTTCCCCGTTCCGTCCCGTCCCGTCCCGGAGGAATCGCCGCAGTGTCCACCTCGCAAGTCGTCCCGCACGACCCCCGCTCGGTGCCCCTCGGCCCGCGGCTGGTGACCCGGCTGGCCGTCGGCTGCGCCCATCTGCTCGCCCGGCAGCCTCCCGGCCGCATCCGTACGGTGCTCCTGCGGCTGCGCAGGGGAGCGAGGCCCGCGACCCTCGCCGAGGCCGCCCGGGCCCGGCGGACCGTCCTGGCCGTCAGCCTGGCCGCCGGCGGCCAGCAGGGCTGCCTGCCCCGCTCCCTGGCCACCGTGCTGCTGTGCCGGCTGCGCGGCCAGTGGCCGGCCTGGTGCGTCGGCGTGCGCACCCAGCCGCCGTTCGCCGCGCACGCCTGGGTGGAGGCGGAAGGCGTGCTGGTCGGCGAGGGCGCGCCCGCCGACTACTTCCAGCGGTTCATCACGGTGGACTGACCGGTCAACTGAGCGATGTGAGGCGTGTTCGCCTGTCCGCCGGGCCGTCGCGGGCACGCCCCACCGGTCCGGCACGCCGTCCCGGCGGTCACATCCGCTGCGGTACGACCGCCACCGGGCACGCGGAGTGGTGCAACAGGGTGTGGTTCACCCGGCCCAGCTGGAGACCGTGGTGGCCGGACCGGCGCCGCGCGCCGACGACGACGAGGTCGGCGGCGGCCGAGCGGTGCACCAGCACCTTGCGGGCCGGGCCCTCGATCGGCGTGCGGCTCACCCGCACGGCCGGGCGGTCGGCCGTCACCTCGGCCAGCAGCGCGTCGAGCAGCGCCGAGGCCTGCTCCTCGTGCCGGTGCGCCGGCTCCCGTTCCTCCGCCGCGTGGTCGCCGGTCCCGTACGCGTGGCAGCGCCAGGCGCGTATCACGTCCAGGGCGCATCCGCGCGCCTCGGCCTCCCGGAAGGCGAACCTCGCGGCCTCGCCGCATTCCCCGGGCTCACCGGCGCCGAGCAG
Organism: Streptomyces cinereospinus; assembly: GCF_042430725.1. Taxonomy (NCBI): domain Bacteria; kingdom Bacillati; phylum Actinomycetota; class Actinomycetes; order Kitasatosporales; family Streptomycetaceae; genus Streptomyces; species Streptomyces cinereospinus. The sequence continues at coordinate 20,709 of NZ_JBHMCY010000052.1, forward strand.
GATCCGCCCGTGGGTGCCGGCCTGGCCGGCCCGGTCGCCGCGGACCACGATCACCGGGCAGTTCGCGCGCCCCGCGACGGCCAGGCCGACCGAGCCGAGCAGCAGCCCTGCCAGCCGGCCGCGGCCACGCGAGCCGGTCACCACGGCGGCGGCGTGATCGCCCTCCTGCACGAGGGCGGACGCCGGGTCCGCCGGGATCACATCGGTGGTGGTCTTCACGTCGGGGTTGCGCCGCCGGGCGCGCTCGGCGGCGGAGCCGACGATGTGCTCCGCGAGCACCTGCTCCGCGGGGCGTTCCACGCTCATCACCGGAACGGCACCCTCGTACCGCTCCCACAGGGAGGCATGGACCAGCCTCAGCGGCAGTCCGTGCCGGGCGGCCTCGTCCACCGCCCAGTCGACGGCATCGAGACTGCCGTTCGATCCGTCGACGCCCACGACCAGGGGCAGCTCCATCGTCCCCACCGCCTTCCATCGGGCAGCTCTCCGGGTCCCACTGTCACGGTCGCATGCCTCCCTCCGGGGAGGTAGGGCAGTTGGGCCACGGATGGGGGAGGTCCGCCCCGGGACCCGACGTGTCCGGCGACGCCGGGGAGGAGTTCCGCGACAGCGACCCCGGCCCGTTCACCCGGATGCGCCGCCTCGCCGGCCGCGCCGAGGCGGGAGGGCTGAACGCCGGAGCGCTCGAGGTGTTCCCGGGGACCGACGACGAGCTCGCCGGGGAGGCCACGCGGGACTGCGGGGAGGTGCTCGTGGCGGGCGATCCCTCCGAAGTGCTGATCCGGGCCTCGCAAGGAGCGGAACTCCTCGTCGTCGGCAGCCGAGGGCGAGGCGGCTTCGCCCGGGCGATGCTGGGCCCGGTCAGCCAGCGCCGCGCCCGGCACGCGGCGTGCCCGGTGGTCGTCGTCCGGCAGGACCAGGACCCGGCGCACTGACCCTCGCGCGCACGCCCGCTGCTCGGGCCGGCAGCAGCCGGACGCGGACGTCCGGGGCGGTGACGGGTTCGGCGCCGCGGCCGGCCCGTGGCCGGACGGCCACGCCGGTCGTCAGGTCGCCGTCCGGGTGGAAGGGCCAGGGCCGGCCGGCCCTGTCTTCGCGGCATCTCGGGGCCGGCCGGCACCTGGCCTCGCGCCTGCGCGCGTCCGACGCTGGAGAGGCACCGGACCGATGCGCCGGCCGGCGAACGCGAGCAGCACCCCGACGGAGGCAGCGGCCGTGCACTCCGCCGGCGCCGGCGCGGATTGGGCCGACACGGAAGGCAGGGCAGAGGCTCATGGCTGGTCACATGGACGACTTCGCCGAGGGCGGCCGCGGCACGGCCGGCCCGCCGGCCGGTGTCCGTCCGGTCCGGGGCGCGTCCGTGCGTGCCCGGCGTGACGCGGACGGTCCCGGCGGACGTCGGCCGAGTGCCGCCGGTCCGCGCCGGAGCGTCGCCCTGGACGGCGCGGACGCCCTGCGGCTGCTGGGCAGCGTCTCCGTGGGCAGAGTGGTCTTCACCCGGCGTGCGCTGCCCACCGTACGCCCGGTCAACCACGTCCTGGACGGCGGTGACATCGTCATCCGCACCCACGAGGGCGCCGCGCTGACCCTGCACGCCCGCGCAGGCGACGCCCGGGGGGTCGTCGTCGCCTACGAGGCGGACGCCATCGACCCGGACACCCACCTCGGCTGGAGCGTCATGGTCACCGGTTACGCGAGCCTGGTGACCGACGCCCGGGAACTGGCCCGCTACCGGTCGCTGCTGCACCCGTGGGTGCAGCAGACCATGGACTACGCGGTCCGCATCCGCCCCGACCTGATCACCGGTATCCGGCTCACCGTCCCGGACGGCACCGCAGGTCCGTGAGGACCGGCAGACCCGTGAGGACCGGCGCGAACGGCCCGTGCGTGCGCACGAACGGCCCACCGTGTCAGCGGGACTCGATGCGGCGGCCGGTCATGCCGACGGGGTCGATGCGCACCCACACATCGCGTCGCCCTCCGACCCACGGCATGCTGTACGCCCGTTCCTCCAGCCGACGCACCTCTTCCGGCTCCGTCACGACCTCGGCGTGGCCGCGCAGCAGCACGCTCCAGCCCTGGCTGAGCCCGTCGTCGATGCGGTCGACCTCGAAGGCGATCAGGTTCTCCCGGGCCTGCCAAGGCGTCGTGCCGGGCGCCGTCCTGAAGACGATCTTCCCGTCGACCACGCTGTAGTTGACGGGAACGATGGCGGGACCGGCGGAGGTGGGCACGGCGACCCGTCCCACGCCGTGCGTGCCGATCAGCGTCCGGCACTCCGTCACGCTCAGCTCGGCGAACCGGCGGTGCCGTGCGGCCCGGCCCGGACCGGGTGGCAGATCGACGTTGCCGCCGGAAAGCTCGGTCACGGTGGTCCCGAGGGCTCCGGCCAGCCTGAGCAGGACCCCGGCGCTCGGTGCGGCGGCCGGGTGCTCCTCCAGGTGGCGGAGGTAGCTGGGGGAGACGCCCGCCCCGGCGGCCGCTTGCCGCCGGGTCAGACCGAGTTCGGCGCGCCGCTGGGCGATCCGCCGCCCCAGGTCGCCGCGCGGGGAGCTGTCCGCCTTCTTCCCCATCGCCCGCTCAGGCATGGCTGCCCACGTCCTCTCCGTCAGCCGGCCGAACCGCGACGACGTCGTGCTGCGGCTCGCCGAGCACCACCTTGAGCGCGCCGGTGTCGGCGGCCCGGGCGAAGACGTCGTACGCCTCCTCCATCTGCTTCAGCGGGAACGTGTGCGTCACCAGTTGCGCGGTGGGCAGCCGGCCGGCGGCCGCCATCCGCAGCAGCAGGGGAGTGGAGTACGTGTCGACCAGCCCGGTCGTGATGGTGACGTTCCTGCTCCAGAGGTCTTCGAGGTGCAGGGTCGCGGGCCTGCCGTGGACGCCGATGTTGGCGACGTGCCCGCCGGGGCGCACCGTGCGCGCGCACAGCTCGAAGCTCTCCGGTACGCCGACGGCCTCGATGACCACGTCGGCGCCCAGCCCGTCGGTGAGATCGGCGATCAGCTGTTCGGGGCTCTCGCCGGCGTCGGCGACGGCGTCCGCGCCGAGCCGGTGGGCGGCGTCCAGGCGGGCGGCGGCCAGGTCCACGGCGACGATCCGCTCGGGTGCGAACAGCCGTGCCGTGGCGATCGCCGCCAGCCCGATCGGACCGGCCCCGACGACGACCACGACGTCTCCGGGCCGTACCCGTCCGTTGAGCACGCCCACCTCGTACGAGGTCGGGAAGATGTCCGCGAGCAGTACGGCGTCCTTGCCGTCCAGGGCGCCGGGCAGGGCGTGCACGGACAGGTCGGCGTACGGGACGCGGACGTACTCGGCCTGGGTGCCGTCGATCAGATGGCCGAGGATCCAGCCTCCGCCGCCCCGGCACTGGCCGTACATGCTCGTACGGCACCAGCGGCAGCGGCCGCAGGCGCTGATGCAGGAGACCAGCACCCGGTCGCCCGGCCGGACGGTGCGTACGTCGCCGCCGGCCTCGACGACCTCGCCGACCGCCTCGTGGCCCAGCACCGTGCCGGGCCGCACCTCGGGCAGATCCCCCTTGAGGATGTGCAGGTCCGTCCCGCAGACGGTCACGGCGTCGACCCGCACGATCGCGTCGGTCGCGTCCTCGACGGCGGGGTCCGGGACCTCCTCCCAGGCGGACTGTCCGGGACCGTGGAAGACATAGCCCTTCATGACGATCTCCTCCCCTCCCTCCTCGGGGCAAGGACACGGTGCCGCGAAGGCCCTACACGCCCAGGTTCACCCGCCGCCGCCCAGTCCGCTTGGGCCGGTCGGCCCCCGTGCCAGGCCGTCCAGGGCCGGTCCGCGGCCTCCGCCGCCCCCGAACCGGGCCGTACGGCTGTCGAAGGGCGCCCCGTCCGGCCCTCCTTTCGACGGTCCGCGAAAGTCGGGTCCTCTCGTTTTGTCATGTCTATGGACAGTGTGGCTCGTGTCGTGCTGTGATCCCGACTGAGTCTTCCAACGTTGTACAGACCGAGCAGTGAGCAAGCCACACCCCCTCCGCACGCCTGCCGCGTCCTACAGCCGGACGTGGGCCGGGACGGCCCCGGCTGCTGCGCGCGCGGCACGTCTCCGGCCCGGAACAGGAGCTCCCGCATGCCCGTCAACAGACGCACACTTCTCGGTGCCGGCGCCCTGGGCATCGGCGCCGCCGCCCTCGGCGGCCCCCTCGCCCCCTCCGTGTCGGCCGCCCCCCGGCGGCCCGAGGACACTCTCCTGCCCGACGCCTTCCACAAGCTGCCCGCCGGCAGCGTCACCGCGCGCGGCTGGCTCGCCGGCCAGCTCAGGCTCCAGCTCGACGGTCTGTGCGGCCGGTACGAGAGCGTCTCCCACTTCCTCGACTTCGATGCCACCGGGTGGGTGCACCCGGAGCGCGGCGGGTGGGAGGAGGTCCCGTACTGGCTGCGCGGCTACGTGCCGCTGGCCGTCGCCACACGCGACCGGACCGCCCTGGCCCGCTCGCGCCAGTGGATCGACGCGATACTCGCCACCCAGCAGAGCGACGGCTTCTTCGGCCCGCGCGCCCTGCGGACGTCACTCAACGCAGGGCCGGACTTCTGGCCCTTCCTGCCCCTGCTCCAGGCGCTGCGCACGCACGAGGAGTTCACGGGCGACCCGCGCGTCGTGCCGTTCCTGATCCGGTTCCTGCGGTTCATGAACGCCCAGGGCCCGGGCGCCTTCGACAGCAGCTGGATCTCCTACCGCTGGGGGGACGGACTCGACATCGCGGTATGGCTGCACCGTCGTACCGGGGAGGCGTTCCTGCTCGACCTGGCCGCCAAGATGCACACCCTGGGCGCGGACTGGACGGGACCCACCCCCACGCGGCACAACGTCAACATCGCCCAGGGCTTCCGCGAACCCGCCCAGTACGCGCAGGTCGCCGGCTCCCCGGAGCTGACCCGGGCCACCTACCGCGCCTACGACGGGGTCATGAACGTCTACGGGCAGTTCCCCGGCGGCGGCATGGCGGGGGACGAGAACTACCGGCCCGGTTTCACCGACCCCCGGCAGGGGTTCGAGACCTGCGGCATCGTCGAGTTCATGGCCAGCCACGAGCTGCTCACGAGGATCACCGGCGACCCGGTGTGGGCGGACCGCTGCGAGGACCTGGCGTTCAACATGCTGCCGGCCTCCCTCGATCCGCAGGGCAGGTCCATCCACTACATCACCAGTGCCAACAGCGTCGACCTGGACAACCGGGCCAAGACCCAGGGCCAGTTCCAGAACGGCTTCGCCATGCAGGCCTTCCACCCCGGCGTCGACCAGTACCGCTGCTGCCCGCACAACTACGGCATGGGCTGGCCGTACTTCACCGAGGAGCTGTGGGTGGCCAGTCCCGACGGCGGTCTGGCCGCCGCGATGTACGCGCCGTGCACGGTGCGCGCGCAGGTCGCGGGCGGCGCCACGGTGACCGTCACCGAGGACACCGGATACCCCTTCACCGAGACGGTCACGCTGACCGTCGCCACCCCGCGGCCGGTCCGCTTCCCGCTGCGGCTGCGCGTGCCCGGCTGGTGCCGCGGACCCGAACTGCGGGTCAACGGCGCCCGCGTGACCGCGCCGGACGGACCCGCCTGGGCCTCGGTCGACCGCACGTGGCGCGACGGCGACCGGGTGACCCTGCGGCTGCCGCAACGCACCGAGCTGCACCGCCGGCCCGGCCAGCACGACGCCGTCAGCGTCCAGCACGGCCCCCTGACGTACTCGCTGAGGATCGGCGAGCGGTACGACCGCTACGCGGGCGACGACGCCGTCCCCTCCTACGAGGTGCACGCCACCTCCCCGTGGAACTACGGCCTCACCCCGTCACCCCGGCTGACCCTCACCCGCGATTCGGGCGCCGTCCCCGACAACCCCTTCACCCACGACACCACCCCGGTCCGCATCACCGCCGAGGCCCGGCGCATCGAGGAGTGGATCGCGGACGACGAGCACGTCGTCGCGCCCCTCCAGGACAGCCCCGCCCGCAGCGCGGCCCCCGTGGAGACCGTCACCCTCATCCCCATGGGCGCGGCGCGGCTGCGCGTCACGGCCTTCCCGACCGCGTCGCCCGACGGCCGGCCCTGGACGCCCGAGCCGCCCTTCCGCCGGATCGCGAACCGGCACAGCGGCAAGGTCCTGGCGGTCGACGGCATGTCCCTGGAGAACAGCGCACGCGTCGTCCAGTTCGACAACACCGGCACGAGCGACCATGCCTGGCAGCTCGTGGACCGGGGCGAGGGCTGGTACCTGATCCGCAACGGCAACAGCGGCAAGGTCCTCGGGGTCGACGGCATGTCCACCGCCAACAGCGCACGCGTCGTCCAGTACGAGGACAACGGCACCGCCGACCACCTGTGGACGCTGGTCGACGACGGGGACGGCTGGTACCGCATCCGCAACCGGCACAGCGGCAAGGTCCTGGGCGTCGACGGCATGTCCACCGGCAACAGCGCGCAGGTCGTCCAGTTCGACGACAACGGCACCGCCGACCACCTGTGGCGCTTCCTGTGATCCGCTGAGGCGGCGGCCCGGCGGCGTCACCCTCAGGGCGCGGCCCTCCCGGCCGCGCCCTCCGGTCATGCTGTTCGTCGAGGGCTTCTCGCTGCCGGTCCGGGTCGATCGCGGCGGCTCCTGGGCGGTGTCGCGGAACCGTGCCGCGAGGGACGGCTTCCGCCCCTACCCCTGGACGTCCCCCAGCGTCGAGGCCGCCACCGGGTTGCCGTGGGCGAAGTCGCCGGGCGGGATGCCGGGATGGTGACCGGTCGGCGGCTCGGCGGATGCCGGGTCCGTTGCCAGTCTCAGGCGGGAGACGATGCGGTAGCGGTCGCCGCGGTACAGCGAGTGGACGTACTCCACGGGGCGTCCGGTCGAGTCGCTGGTCAGGCGTTCGAAGAGGAGGGCGGGGAAGAGTTCGGGCACGTCGAGCACCTCCGCCTCGGCCCGCGTCACCACCGTGGGCTCGATGGCCTGCGTCGCCTCGCTCACGTGGACGCCGTGGTGGGTGCGCAGGTGCTGGTAGAGGTCGCCGTGCTCCAGTTCGCGGGCGGTGAGGCCGGGGACCAGGGCGGCGGGGATGTGCAGGTGCTCGATGGCCATGGGGGAACCGTCGACCAGTCGCAGCCGGGCCACGTAGACGATCTCGGCGGCGGGGGAGAGGCGCAGTTTGCGGCCCACCCGGGCGCCCGCCGGCATGGTGGTGAACTCCAGGAGCCGGCTGGTCCAGGTGCCCGACGCCTGTGGCACGCTGAGCGAGTGCCGGTCCTGCACGAGTTCCTGCGTGATCTTCTCGGGAGCGACGAACACGCCCCGCCCGTGCTCGCGGACGAGGATCCCGGCGGTGACCAGTTCGTCGACGGCCGCCCGCAACGTCGGCCGGGAGACGCCGAGTCGGACGCACAGCGTCCGCTCGGAGGGGATCGCGTCCCCCGGGCTGCGCTCCTCGACCATGTTCAGCACCGCGTCACGGACCCGCTCTCGCTTGAGCACGCCACCGGGGCGGATGCCGCCCGGCTCGCCGGCCCGGGGTGCCGTGGCAGCCGCCGCCGTTCCCGGTTCTCGCGGTTCCGCGCCGCCGGCCCTCCCGGCCGTGCCCGGTTCCCTGTCGTCCATCCGCGCCGTCCCCTCTTCCGCGCCCGCATCGCGTGCACGCATCTGACCAGCTTGCGTCCGCCGACCGCAAGAGGCCACTGGTAATGACCAGTTCGTGGCTGCCGACGGTGTGCGGATCACGCACGGCAACGCGATCACGTGCGCCGGCCTCCGACAAACTTCCTTCTGCTACGAGGGGTTGACGGCCCCATTGGTCCATGCCAGTTTCTTCCATCACCAACAGGTCGCTTGTCCAGTGAGGCAACTGGTCAGGTGTCCGGGGTGCTGCTCCTCCTGCCCCGCGTCATCCCTGAGCATCTCCGAGGTGAACCGTGAAGTTCCGCATGCTCTCCGGTGCGTCGTCCCTCCTCGTCCTGACCGCCCTCCTCAGCGCCTGCTCCTCCGGCTCCGGCGAGACCGCCGACGGTGGCGGCGGGTCCGAACTGACGGTCTGGCTGATGCGGGACAGCGTCTCGGCCGCGTTCCAGAAGCAGTTCACGGAGGCGTTCGCCGAGGCCCATCCCGACATCGACCTGAAGATCCAGATCCAGGAGTGGGACGGCATCGGGCAGAAGGTCACCGCCGCGCTGGCGAGCAACGACGCGCCCGACGTCATCGAGGTCGGCAACACCCAGGTCGCCCAGTACGCGCAGAGCGGCGGCCTGGCCGACCTCACCGACAAGAAGGCCGACCTGGGCGGCGACACCTGGCTGAAGGGACTGGCCGAGCCCGGCGCCTGGGAGGGCAAGCAGTACGGCATCCCGTACTACGCGGCCAACCGCGTCGTCGTCTACCGCAAGGACCTCTTCCAGCAGGCCGGTGTCGACCCGGCCGACATCGAGACCCGGGACCAGTGGCTCGCCGCCACCCGGAAACTCGACCGGGGCGGTCAGCAGGGCATCTACCTCACCGGCCAGACCTGGTACGCCCTCGCCGGTTTCATCTGGGACGAAGGAGGCGACCTCGCCGTCGAGGAGGGCGGCAGGTGGAAGGGCGCGCTGGACACCCCCGAGGCGCTGGCCGGGATGCGGTTCTACGAACGGCTCCAGGCGCTCGGCAAGGGACCGAAGGACGCGGACGAGGCCAACCCGCCGCAGGCCGAGGTCATGGCACAGGGCGAGGTCGCCCAGATCATCTCCGTCCCCGGCGGGGCGAACGTCATCGCCGAGCACAACCCCGCACTCAAGGACAAGCTCGGGTTCTTCCCCATCCCGGGCAAGACCGCCGACAGACCCGGCGCCGTCTTCACCGGCGGCTCGGACCTGGTGATACCGGCCGCCTCACAGCACCAGGACGCCGCCTACACCTTCGTCAAGGAACTCACGGGCGACGCCTGGCAGAAGAAGCTGGCCCCCGCCATGAGCTACGTACCGAACAAGACCTCCCTCGCCCCCGCCGTCGCCTCCGACCCCGGAGCCGCCGCCATGGCCGTCGGGGCCGCCGAAGGCCGTGCCACGCCCAACACCCCGGGCTGGGCGGCCGTCGAGGCGGAGAACCCGATCAAGGACTACATGACGGCCGTGCTCACCGGCGGCGACATGGAGCAGGAGGCGGCCGCGGCGTCCGAGGAGATCACCCGGGCGATGAACAGCGCCTCCTGATCCGTCACTCCCGTTCGAGAGGAGGAGGCGTGTCGGCCACCGAGGAACGAGCCGTCCCGCACCCCGACCACCGTCCCCGGCCGACCGGAGCCTCCGTCCCGCCGCCGGCCCGCCGCGGCACCGGCGACCGCTCCGGCCCCTGGCCCTACCTGCTGATCGCCCCCGCCGTCATCGGCATGCTCTACCTGCTCCTCTACCCGCTCGCCCGCGCGGTCCTGATCTCCTTCCAGGACTTCAGGCTCCGCGAACTCATCTCCGGCGACGCCGACTTCGTCGGTCTGGCCAACTACCGCACCCTGCTCACCGATCCGCGGTTCTGGACGGTCGTACGCCGCACGTTCCTGTTCATGGCGGTCAACGTCGTCCTCATCATGGTGATCGCCCTGCTCGTGGCCCTGATGACCGAGCGGCTCGGCACGGTGTGGCGGACCGTCGTGCTCAGCTCCCTCGTCCTGGCGTGGGCGATGCCGGTGATAGCGGCGACCACCGTCTTCCAGTGGCTGTTCCACTCGGAGTACGGCATCGTCAACTGGGCACTGACCTCGCTGGGCGCCGAATCCTTCGAGCGGTACCCGTGGTTCGCCGACGGCACCGCCGCCTTCGCCATCCTCGTCACCCTCGTCGTGTGGCAGTCGGTGCCGTTCGCCGCCGTCACCCTCTACTCCGCGCTCACCACCATCCCCGCCGAACTCCACGAGTCGGCGCGCATCGACGGAGCCGGGCCGTTCGCCGTGCTGCGCTCGGTCACCCTCCCGATGATCCGGCCGATGGTGATGCTGGTGCTCTGCCTGGAGGTGATCTGGACCTTCAAGGCGTTCGTGCAGATCTGGGTGATGACCAAGGGCGGCCCCGGCGACGCCACCACCATCCTGCCGGTCTACGCCGTCCAGACCGCCCTCTCCGGCCAGCGCTACGACCTCGGCTCGGCGGCGTCCATGATCACGGTCGTGCTGATGTCGGGCGTGCTCGTCCTGTACTTCCGGCAGATGTTCCGACAGGAGAACGAAGGATGAGCGGCGTCCGCGCCTCCCGAGCCATGAGCCGCGCCTCCCGTGCCACCGCCGGCGCCGTGCACGCCACCACGGGCGCCCCCCGCGCCACGACCGGCCCGCCGGCCCTGCGCCGGCTGCGGCGCCTGCCGCTCCACGCGGCCGCCGCCCTCACGGTGCTGGTCTGCCTCTTCCCCGTGTACTGGATGGCGACGACGGCGCTCAAGCCGTCCCGTGACATCCAGTCCTCCGAACCGCGGCTCGTCCCGCACACCTGGACGCTCGAACACTTCCGTACGGCCGTGAACGCCGAGGGGTTCGCCCAGTTCTGGCGCAACAGCCTGCTCGTCACGGCCGGCGCCGTCCTGCTGTCCCTGCTCGTCGCGCTCGCGGCGGCCTTCGCCGTCGCCCGGATGCGGTGGCGCGGCCGCCGCCCCTTCGTCCTCGCCGTGTTCATCGCCCAGATGGCGCCGTGGGAGTCACTGATCATCCCGGTCTACATCATCGCCCGCGACACCCACATGCTCGACCGGCTCACCACCCTGACGCTGGTGTACTTCATGGTCACCCTCCCCTTCACCGTCATCGTGCTGCGCGGCTTCATCGCCACCATCCCGCCGGAACTGGAAGAAGCCGCGCAGGTCGACGGCTGCACCCGGTTCGGCGCCTTCCGTCGCGTCGCCTTCCCGCTGCTCGCCCCCGGTCTGATGGCCACCTCGCTCTTCGGCTTCATCACCGCCTGGAACGAGTTCGCCTACGCCAACTTCCTCATCATCAAGAACCAGGACCAGCGCACCCTGCCCGTCTGGCTCTCCTCCTTCCAGAACACCTTCGGCACCGACTGGGGCGCCACCATGGCCGCCTCCACCCTCTTCGCCCTCCCCGCCCTCGCCGTCTTCCTGCTCCTCCAGCGCCACGTCACCTCCGGCCTCGCCTCCGGCGCGGTCAAGGGGTGAGACGAGCGCACCGCCCGCCCCGAGAAGCCCGCTCCCCCTCGCGCCCCGTCCCGCGCCCCCTCCCGGAAGGCCGCCCACCCGTGCCCGCACCCGCACCCGCACCCCGCCGAGACCAGGCCCTGCTGCCCAGGCCCACCCGGATGTCCCTGCGCTCCGGGCACTTCGCACTCGACGCCGGCACGCGCGTCCGGACGACCCCGGACGCCGAGGGGGCGGCCGAGCTGCTGCGCGCGTACCTGACCCCCGCCACCGGCCTGCCCTTACCCCCCTCGCCGTCCGGCGACATCACCCTCGCCGTCGACGCCGGGCTGCGCGGCCTCGGCCGGGAAGGCTACGGACTCACCGTCTCCCCCCACTCCGTCCTGCTGCGCGCCGCCCACCCCACCGGACTGCTCCGCGGCGTCCAGACCCTCCGCCAGCTCCTGCCCGACCAGGCACTGACCCCCGCCGGCAGCGCGGACCGCACGCGCCGCGACCGCTGGGAACTGCCCTGCACCGAGATCACCGACGTGCCGCACCGGCCCTGGCGCGGCCTGATGATCGACGTGGCCCGCCACTTCCACGACGCCGCCACCCTGCGCCGCCACGTCGACCTGCTCGCCCTGCACAAGCTCAACGTCCTGCACCTCCACCTCACCGACGACCAGGGCTGGCGGATGCCAATCCCCTCCTACCCCCGCCTCACCGAGGTGGGCGCCCGCCGCGCCCGCTCCATGACCGGCCCCGCGGGCACCACCGGCTTCCACGAGCGCCCGCACGGCGGCGCCTACACCCGCGCCGAACTCACCGGCCTGATCGCCTACGCCGCCCGCCGGGGCGTCACCGTCGTCCCCGAGATAGAAATGCCCGGACACGTCCGCGCCGCCCTCGCCGCCTACCCCCACCTCGGCAACCACCCCGACCGCACCCTCGACGTATGGACCCGCTGGGGGGTGTGCGACACCGTCCTCGGCGTCCACGACGCCGTACTCGACTTCGTCCACGACGTCCTCGGTGAGGTGATGGACGTCTTCCCCTCGCCGTACGTCCACCTCGGCGGGGACGAGTGCCCCACCACCGAGTGGGAGGAGAGCCCCGACGCACGGGCCCGCGCCGCCGCGGAAGGGCTCAGCCGCCCCGCCGACCTGCACGGCTGGCTTCTCGGCCGGGCCGGAACGTACCTGAGCGAGCACGGCCGCCACCCCGTCGCCTGGGCCGAGACCGGCACCGCCCTCCCGCCCGGCTTCACCGCGATGAGCTGGCGCGAACCCGCCCACGCCGCCGAAGCCCTGCGCCGCGGCCACGACGTCGTCCTCACCCACCACCGCACCACCTATCTCGACTACGCCCAGGACGACGCCCCCGGCGGTACGCCCGTCCAGCCCGGCCTTGTCGTCGACCTGCGCACCGTCCACCGCGGCGACCCCGAACCGACGGCCCCGGCATCCGGCGGCGGACGAATCCTCGGCACCCAGGCACAGATCTGGACCGAGTTCGCCCCCGCCGCCGCCGACCTGGAGCGCCTCGCCTATCCCCGCCTGTGCGCGCTCGCCGAGCGGGCCTGGACCGGTCCCACCCCCTGGACGGACTTCACCAGGCGGCTGACCGCGCACACCCCGCGGCTGGACGCCCTCGGCGTCCGCCGTCACCGCCCCCCGACCGCGCCGCCGCCCAGCGCGGCGCCCGCCCGTACAGCGCCCTCCGCGTGACCCCACCCACCCCACATCACGGAGAGGACACCACCGTGACCAGTCACGACAACCGACCGTCGCAGCGACGCCGCACCAGGCTGCGCGTCGTCCTCGCGACGGCAGCGGTCACCGCTCTCGGCGCCACCGCCCTCGCCGCCCTGCCCGGCACCGCCACCGCCGCCGGCGGGCTGACGGTGCAGTACCGCACCAGCGCCGCGGGCGCCACGGCCGACCAGAGCGAGCCCTGGTTCAAGGTGCGCAACACCTCCACCGCCCCGCTGCCGCTGAGCGAGGTCAAGCTCCGCTACTACTTCAAGGCCGACTCGCCCGGCGCCGCCTACCGTTTCGCCTGCTCCTGGGCCGCGAAGGGCTGTGCCAACATCACCGGCACCTTCGGCACCCTCGCCAACCCCACCGACACCGCGGACCGCTACCTGGAGATCGGGTTCACCGCCGGCGCCGGTTCCCTCGCCCCCGGCACCGACACCGGCGACATGCAGCTGCGCTTCCACCAGTCCACCTGGCAGCCGCTCCGGCAGAGCGACGACTACTCCTTCGGCGCGAGCCAGACCTCCTACGGCGACTGGACCAAGGTCACCGCCACCCGCGCCGGCGGCCTCGTCTGGGGCACCGCCCCGGCCGGCAACACCCCCACCGACCCGCCGACCACCCCGCCGCCCACCACACCCCCGCCCGGCGGCTCGGGAACCCTCTGGGACGACTTCAGCTACACCTCCCACACCGACCCGAAGATCTCCGCCAACGGCTGGTCGGTACGCGCCAACTCCGGCGGCCCCGGCGTCCCCGGCGCCACCTGGGACCCCTCCAACGTGACGTTCTCCACCAGCGGCGGCAACACCGTCATGACGATGGAGACCTCCACCGCGGGCACCGCCGCCACCACCGAGCACACCGAAGTCCTCACCAAGGCCACCAAGTTCAGGAACGGCACCTATGCCGCCCGCGTGAGGTTCAGCGACACCCCCCGCTCCGGCCCCGACGGCGACCGCCTCGTCCAGACCTTCTTCACCATCAACGACCTCAAGGCCCCGATGGCCGACGACTACGCCGAGTACGACTTCGAGTACCTCCCCAACGGCGGGTGGGGCGAGCCGGCCAACATCCTCTACGCCACCTCCTGGGAGACCTACAACCCCGACCCGTGGCAGGCGGTCAACCAGCACACCGAGAGCCGCCAGAGCTACGCCGGCTGGCACGACCTCGTCCTCACCATCGACGGCACGTCCGTCACGTACTACGTCGACGGCCGGCTCTTCGGCACCCATGACGCCGCCTACCTGCCCGAGCGCCCGATGTCCATCAACTTCAACCAGTGGCTGATCGACCTCAACGGCCAGACCTCCACCACACCGCGGGCCTACGAGCAGCAGGTCGACTACGTCCTCCACGTCAAGGACCAGGTCCTGACCCCGGACCAGGTCAACGCCAAGATCACGGCCTACCGGTCGGCCGCTACCGCCTTCGAGGACACGGTGCCCACGACCTGACCACCGGTCGGAGGGCCGGTATCCCGGACGGAACCGGCCCTCCGACTGTTTCCCGCGCGCGGCGGGACGCCGCGGTGCCCGCCGACGCAGGCCCCTGCGCGATGAGGCGTTCCCCCCGCGGGGGGAATCCGCGCCGTGTGCACCTGGGCGGTCATGCCGAGGACCGCACGGTAGGGGATGGTCAGTTGCTGAGGAGTGTGCGAACTCCTCAGCCGCTCAAGGTCAGCTCTCCCGTCTCTTCCGGACGGAACCAGTGCACCGCGATGCCGACCCGGGCGCCCGGGACCACCAGAACTCCGACGTTGTTGCCCGACGTCCTCCCCGTGCACCCTGCGCACCGGCCGTGCGTGCCACCGCCCGGGCGATCTCCCGTCCGTTGCGCAGCGGCGAAGCCACCCGGCGACGGCGACGGCGACGGCGCGGTCAGCGTTTGATGCGTCCACGGAGGGCGAGGACGGCGAGGGCGAGGAGGGTGGGTTCCAGGAGGCGGGAAGCCATCTCGATGTAGGTGCCGGCGGTGGTCAGGTCCTGTCCGCTGGAGCGGAACACCACCGAGTTGAGGGTGACGTTCAGGGCCTGCTCGAAACGCTCACCGGTGAATCTGTTCCCGGTGGGGTTCTGCGGGTCGCCCTTCGTCATCTCGAATGTGACCCTGCCGCCGCCGGGCGGCACGGTGCCTGTCGCCTTCTGCTCCGGAGAGTCCCGGGGGACCCCGAAGCCCATCAGCAGCACGACCGTGACGAGCATGGCGGCGGCGAGCCAGCCCAGGGCCCGGGACGCGCGCAGGCCGTAGCCGGACAGCAACCAGTAGCAGTGGAGCAGCCGGCGTTCGGCGGGGCCGGTGCCGGTGCGGTCGTGGCGGCGCATCTCCATCTCGCCGTAGTAGAAGTCCGCCGCCCCCGGCTCGTTCTTGGCGTCCTCGACCGCCTTGCGCAGCGACCGGTAGACCGGCGCCAGCTGGGCCGGTGTGACGTGTCCGGTGGCGCCGGGCCCCGCCGAGCGCCACCCCCGTACCGCGGACGGCTGTCCCGCGCGCCAGTGGTGCTCTTCGGCGAGCGTGCGGCGCTGGGTGAACCGTACGGGCCGCAGGCGCCGC
This sequence comes from Streptomyces cinereospinus, assembly GCF_042430725.1. NCBI lineage: Bacteria > Bacillati > Actinomycetota > Actinomycetes > Kitasatosporales > Streptomycetaceae > Streptomyces > Streptomyces cinereospinus. Next base: position 36,107 of record NZ_JBHMCY010000052.1, read on the forward strand.
CAGTGCGTGCCGGGCGGCACCTCGGCGAAGGTGCAGGTGCCCTCCAGCCGCAACTGGTCCAGATGCACCGTCCCGGTGAACAGGCATCCCGACAGGTCGACGTCGGCGAGGACCAGATGGGCCGCGTCCACCCCGCGCAGCGAGTTCACCCGAGTCCTGGCGTCGGGCGTGTCCGCGAGTGCCTCCTCCGCCACCGCCTGTCCGTCGGGGAGGACGAAGGGGTCGGCCTCGGCGGCGATGGTGAGGGGGTGTTCGAAGACCGCGTGGGCGAAGTCGACCGTGGCGTGGCGCAGACGCAACTCGGCCGTCGACGACCAGCGGGTCCGCCGGCACGCCAGGCGGCGCGTGGCGAGCATGAGGGTCACCGGGCCGCTGAACACCGCCTCGGACAGGGTCATCTGCCCGGCGCACACCAACGGTCCGAGGCTGGTCGCCGCCTCGAACACCGCCTGTTCGAACTGGGCGTCGCGCTCGAAGATCGCCGACTCGAACCCGGCGGTGCGCTGGAAGACCGCCGAGCTGAACTCGGCTGTGCCCTGGAAGGTCGACGACTCGAACCCGGCGATGCGCTCGAAGGCCGCCGCGCTGAAATCCGCCGTGTCCTGGAAGGTCGTCGAGCTGAAGTCGGCCGCGTCATGGAAGACGGCCGACTCGAACACCGCCATGCGCCTGAAGGCCGTCGACTCGAACACCGCGGTGTCGTGGAAACCCGCCTGCTCGAACCAGGCGTTGGTCCGGAAGGTGGCGTGCTCGAACCTGGCGACGCCGGCGAAGACCACCGACCCGAACCGGGCGTCGGCGCGGAAGGTCGCGTGCCCGAACCGGGCCCGGTCATGGAAACCCGCGTGCTGGAAGCGGGCGAGGTCCTGGAAGACCGCCTGCTCGAACCCGGCGACGCCCCTGAAGACCGCCTGCTCGAACCCGGCGACGCGCCCGAAGTCCGCCGACCGGAACCCGGCACCGCTGTGGAAGGCCGCCGAACTGAACTCGGCTCGGCCCCTGAAGCTCACGCGCTCGAACCCGGCGACGCCCTGGAAGACCGCCGACGTGAACCGGGCGACGGCCACGAAGGTCGCCTCCTCGAACCAGGCGACGCTCTGGAAGACCGCTGTCTCGAACCCGGCGACCGCTTCGAAGGTCGCCTTCTCGAACCAGGCGACCTGCTCGAAGACCACCGCGTCGAACCGGGCGTCGCCGGTGAAGCGCGCGTGTTCCAACCGGGTGACGCCGACGCGGGGGTGCCCGGTCGCGGGATCGCGGAGGGCGTCGAGGAGCGCGGCGAGCAGGGAGTGGGTGAAGGGCGTGCCGCGGTGGTCGATGTCGTTGCCGGGGGCCAGGCCGGCCAGGTAGGCGTCGCGGTCGGCATCGGAGAGGTGGGCGAGGCAGGCGGTGTGGCCGGGGACGTGGATGCCGCGGCAGCCGGCCGGGTCGACGGCGGGATCGGCGCCGTGCGCGCAGTACGGCCAGGAAGGCGCCCGGGGGACGGGGGACGGGGGAGAGCTCATGAGGTGGCGGCTCCGCTGCTGCGAACCAGTTCCCTGATTGTTCCGACAAGACGCGCGGTGGGCCGGTTCAGTTCCCGTCGCCCGCCCGGTCGCCCGTGCCGGGGCCGGTCGGCGCACCGAGGGCGGCGTCGGTGCCGCCCCGCCACACCGCAGGCATCCGTCACACGCGCACGTCCGTGCTCCACGCCGTACGGCGAACGGCGGCCGTTCACACCGCGCCGGTGACGCGGAACACCGGCCAGCCGATCTCCGTCCGCCAGTGGGCCGCGACCGGGGTGTCGCGCGGGCCGGCGAGGTAGGTCTCGCGTACCGGCCCGGCCACGGCGAGGGCATGGTCGGCCACCCACCTGCCGAGCTCGCCGTAGGTCACGTCGATCGTGTCATGGGCGCCCGCGTGTACCGCTACCGCGAGTTCCGCCTCCGGCAGCCGGACGCTGCGGACCCGTCCCACGGCCGGTACGGGCGCGGAGATCGGGACGTGCACGAGAACGTGTCCCCGCCCGTGGGTGAACAGCGCGTTGTCGTAGAGCCCGCCGACGGGTCCCACCGGCTCGCGGACGACCGCGTCGAGTTCGGCCATCGCGCCCGCGTACCAGGCGAGCACGTCCGCGTGGGCGACGGTGGCTTCCACCGCGGCCACGAGCCGCGCGGGCACCTGCCGCAGCTCGACGGCGACACCGGCCGGCTCCGGGCGCAGCAGCCGCTGGAGGGAGGCGACGGCCGCCTGGGTGCGTGCCAGCTGGTCCTCCAGCCGGTGGAGGTGTTCGGCCACGCGTGCCGCGCGCGCGGCCGGGTCCTGGGTGAGGAGGATCTGCCGGACGTCCGCGAGCGGCACATCCAGCTCCCGCAGCCTGGCGATCACCTGCGCGCCGGGGATCTGGGCGGGGTCGTAGTACCGGTAGCCGCTCGACGGGTCCACGCGGGCCGGTTCCAGCAGCCCGGCCTCGTGGTAGCGGCGCAGGGTCCGGACGCTCAGGTGGGTCATCCGCGCGAATTCACCGATCGTCAGCACGCGTCCTACTGTGCACCCTCCCCCGGGGGGAGGGTCGAGGAGCTTGACCCTGCCGGCGCGGGAGGCCGCACGCTCCCCTGCATGACCAGCACGACATCCCCTCCTCTCGATCTCGCGGGGCGTCTCGCCCTCGTGACCGGCGCGGGCAGAGGCACCGGCGCCGCCATCACGGCACGCCTGCGCGCGGCCGGCGCCACCGTGCTCGCCACGGCGCGCACCGCGCCCGCGGACGCCGCCCACGAGCAGTCCTTCGTCGCTGCCGACCTGACGTCGCCCGAGGGCGTCGACGCCGTCGTCACCGCCGTGCACGAGCGGCTCGGCGCCCTCGACGTCCTCGTGCACACCCTCGGCGGATCCCGGGCGCCCGCCGGTGGGTTCGCCGCCCTGACCGAGGAGCACTGGCAGCACGAGCTCGCCCTGAACCTGCTGGCCGCGGTCCGCCTGGACCGCGCGCTGCTGCCGGCGATGCGCGAGGCCGGCCGCGGTGCCGTCATCCACGTCTCGTCCATCCAGCGCCGGCTGCCGCTCTTCGACGCCACACTGGGCTACGCCGCGGCCAAGGCAGCGCTGACCACCTACAGCAAGGGGCTCGCCCGTGAGCTGGCCCCTCACGGGGTGCGCGTCAACGTCGTCTCCCCGGGCGCGATCGAGACGGAGGCGGCCACGGCCCTCGTCGCCCGCATCGCCCGGTCCCAGGCCATGGATCACGCAGCGGCCTGGGAGCAGATCCTGGCGGCCCTCGGCGGAATCCCCCTCGGCCGCCCCGCGCGCCCCGAGGAGGTGGCCGAGCTCGTCGCCTTCCTCGTGTCCGACCGGGCCGGCGCCATCACCGGCGCCGAGCACACGATCGACGGCGGCACCGTCCCCACCGTCTAGACCCGCCCGCGCCGGCGGTGGTCCCACCGGAACGCAACCCCCGGGAACCGTCCCCGGAAACGCGATCTCCCGGGGCCGCGATCCCACGGCAACGACATCCCACGGCAACGACATCCCACAAAGAACAGGACAGAGATGGCTTCGACCCCGACCGACCTCGGACACCTGCCAGGTGTCGTCCGGGACTACCTCGCCGCGCACGCCCGGGGCGACGTGACCGCGGCGGCCGAGTGCTTCACCCCGGCCGCCGTGGTCGTGGACGACGGCAGCACCTGTCGCGGCCGCGAGGAGATCCGCGACTGGCTCGGCCGCTCCTCCACCGAGTACACCTGGACGGCCACTCCCACCGCCGCCGTCCGCCGCGGCTCGGGGCACTGGAACGTGGTCCAGCGCCTCACGGGAGACTTCCCCGGCGGTGCCGCCGACCTCGCGTACGACTTCACGATCGACGACGCGCTCATCACCGCCCTCGTCATCGGCCCCGCGTAGCTGCTCCGGGCGGGGACGGCGGGCGTGCGGCGGGTCCGGCCTGCTGCGATGGTGGAAGTGTCGTAGCACCGCCACCAGGACTCGACGGGAACGTTGACGTGGACAAGTCGCAGCTCACCGAGATGACCGCTCGCCGTGCCGCTGACGGCCCCGATGGCCCGCAGCTCACCGAGGACGACATCAGCCGGATCATCGACCTGCTCTTCGGCACCGTGGAGCGGGCGGGAACCATCGCCGAGGCACTCAAGGCCCAGAAGACCGTCGTCCTCGGCAGTTTCGGGAGTTTCCAGACCGCCGACGGCACCGCCACGTTCCGGCCGGGCACGGCCCTCACCGAGTACCTGCGCGATCAGATCCGGTGACCGGTGCGCGGACCACCGGGCCGCCCGGCGGCTGCCGCGATCGTCATGGGACACCTGACCCTCCACGCCACCGGTCCGGCCGCCCCGGAGACGGTCTGGCGGCGCTACGCCCGCGTCGACGAGTGGGCCTCGTGGTCCCCGCAGGTCAAGACCGTGCAGGCCGCCGACCGCCGGCTGAGGGCCGGCCTGCGCGGCACGGTGCAGTCGCCGGTGGGCATCCGCGCCGCGTTCGTCGTGGAAGCCGTCGACCATGACCGCCGCACGTGGGCCTGGCGCGTCCGCCTGGGCCCGGTCCGGCTCCGCCTGCACCACGAGGTGCGGGCACACGCGCGCGGCAGCACCACGAGTCTGACCATGACCGGCCCGAGGCTCGCGGTCCTGGCCTATGCCCCCCTCGCCCACCTGGCCCTGCGCCGTCTCGTACGGCCCTGATGCGGCACAGCCGCGTCGCGGACCGCACCCACGACGCGGGCGGCCCGTTCCGCCGCCCGCCCGCCGAGCCGCTGTGGCGCGCCGTCCGGCCCGAGCAGGAACTGACCAGCGGCCCGGCCGGCGAGCGCGCGACGATGATCCTGGTCGCCGGCGGGTCCAGGGTCAGGTCCGCCGACACCGCCGCCGACCGCCCGGCACCGTGTCAGCGGGTCACTCCCGTGCGCCCGCGAGCTCCACCGCCCCACGGCGCAGGGCGAGGCCGGCCGGAGCGGCCGCCGAGAGCACGGCGACCACCGCACAGGCGCCCAGGACCGCCGCGAGCGTCGCCCACGGGATCTCGATGGACGTCCGCACCGACAGCAGGCCCAGGGCGCCCCACAGACCCGCCAGGTTGAGTCCGGCGACCAGCGCCCCCAGCAGGCCGCCGACCATGACGACCACCAGCGCCTCGGCGCCCACCAGCCGCAGCACCTGCCACCTGGTGGCGCCGGCCAGCCGCAGCGCGGCCAGTTCGCGAACCCGGTCGGAGGTCGCCATGACCATCGTGTTGGCCAGCGAGATGCCGGTGTAGAGCAGGGCGATCCCGAGGACCAGGAGGAAGCCCGCCCGGGTCGTCCGGTCGGTCTCGGGGTACGTCGCCCGCACCCAGGTGTCCCTGGCGAGGACCTCCCCGCCCGACACCCGGACCGCCCGGCGCAGACCGGCGGCCACGGTGCCCGCGTCGGCACCGTCCGCGAGGCGTACGTCGACCCGGTCGACGGGTGCCGCGGGGGCGTTGCGCGGGGTGACGTAGACGCCGTTGTCGCCGGTGCCGGTGGTCATGACCGCAGCGATCCTGAGGGACCTCCTCGTGCCGTCGCCGAGCCACACCTCCACCCGCTCGCCCACGGTGTGCTTCTCCCACTCCTCGTTGACGATGATCGAGCCGTCGTCCAGGTCGCTCACCTTCCCGGCGGCGAGCGGCAGCCGGGCCGTCGCCGCGAGCGGTCCCGGCTCGGCGGCCCTGGCACCGGACCTGACGAGCGCCACGCCGTCCTCCAGGACGTACACGGCGCTCGCCGAGCTCGCCGACACCTCGGCCCCGGACACGGCCCGGAGCCGCCGCAGCGTCGCCTCGTCGAAGCCGGCGTCGCCCGCCGAAGTGACCACGAAGTCGGCGGCCGTCCGCTCGCGCACCTCGGTGGCCTTCGCCTCGCCGAGGGTGGCGGTGGCCCCGAGCAGCGAGCCCGCCAGCGCGACCGTGACCAGCACCGGCGCCGCGACGGCGGCGGTGCGGCGCGCCCCGGCGGCGGCGTTCTCCCGGACCAGCATCCCCCCGGCCCCCGGCAGCCGGGCCGGCAGCCAGGCGATCAGCCGGGCCAGTGGCCGCACCAGCGCCGGGGCGAGCAGCGCGGCCGCGCTGATCAGCAGCATCGGCCGGCCCACGTACGTCTTGCGGTGCAGCAGGTCGCCCGGGTTCGTCACCAGGGCCAGGGCCAGCGTCACCGCGGCGGTGATCAGCAGGGCCGCGCCGCACAGCCGGCGGCCCGGGGTCATCGGCCGGGTCTCCACGGACGCCTCGCACAGCGCCTCGGTGGGACCGGTGCGCCCGGCCCGCCAGGACGCGGCCAGCACGCCGCACAGGGCCACCAACAGGCCCGTCCAGAACGCCAGGTGGTAGGGCCAGGTGTAGTCGCCGATGGTGAACCAGCGGGGCGCGAGGCGCTCGCCGGCCGCCCACTCGGCGAGCGCGGGGGCGCCGCAGGAAGCGAGCACACAGCCGGCGGCGGAGGCCGCCACACCGACCGCGAGCGCCTCGGCGACGACCATGCGGCGGAGCTGCCCCGGGGTCGCCCCGGCGGTGCGCAGCAGCCCGAACTCGCGGCGCCGCTGGGCCACCGCGAACGCGAAGGTCGAGGCCACCACGAACACCGACACGAACCCGGTGACGCCTCCGGCCGTGCCGAACATGGCGTTCATCGCGGTGAGGGCCTCGCTGTCCCGGTCGGGGTCGGCGTCGGCGTACCGGCGCGCGTCCGCGGTGAGGACCTGGACGCCCACGCTGCCGCGCACCGCCTCGCGCACGGCCGCCGCATCGGCGTCGACCACCAGCTGCAGGCTGCGCGGCGACAGTTCGGCGGCGCGGGCGTCGGTGTAGAACACGGCGTTCTCGAAGCCGAGCCCGGTCACCGTGCCGACGACGCGCATCGTGCCGTCACCGGTCCGCACCCGGGTGCCCGGACGGGCCCAGTCACCGCTGACGACGATCTCGTCCGCGGCCTCGGGCGCCCGTCCCGCGTCGAGCCGGTACGGGGCGAAGGCCGCGGTGGACCAGGGGTGGCCGACCAGATCGGCGGGCCCGTCCTCGGCCCGCACGGCGAACGACCGGTCCTCGACGACGGTTCCGAGGTCTCGCAGCTTCGCGACCGTGCCGTCGGGCACGGCACGCGGCTGTGCGAGCTTCTGGGTGCGGTCGCCGATCGAGGTGGACACCACGAGGGTGTCCTGGCCCTTGACGACGACCGGCGCGGCGGCGAACCGCTCCGGCCCCCGCTCGGGCGCGTCCAGCGAGGACGCCAGGGCCAGCCCCATCACGGCGATCAGCGCCACGCCCAGGGACAGGGCGACGAAACTGCCGGCGAAGGTGACCCAGCGGGTGCGCAGGGTGCGCAGCGTGGTGCTCAGCACGGCGCCGCCTCCAGCTTGGCCATGTGCGCCGCGATGTCCTCGGCGGAGGCGCCGGTCAGCTCGCCGTTGACCCGGCCGTCGACGAGGAAGACGACGCGGTCGGCGCAGGAGGCGGCGACGGGGTCGTGGGTGACCATGATGATCGTCCGGCCGTCCCGGTCGACCATGCCGCGCAGCAGCGTCAGCACCTCGCGGCCGGTCCGCGAGTCGAGCGCGCCGGTCGGCTCGTCGCCGAACAGCACGTCGGGGCGGGTGATCAGGGCGCGGGCCAGGGCCACCCGCTGCTGCTGGCCGCCGGACATCTCCGCCGGGCGGTGCCGCGCCCGGTCGCCGAGGCCGACCTGTTCGAGCACCTCGCGCACCCGGGCCTTCTTCGGGCGGCGGCCGGCCAGCCGCAGCGGCAGGGCCACGTTCTGCTCGGCGGTCAGCGAGGGCAGCAGGTTGAACGCCTGGAACACGAAGCCGATGCGCTCGCGGCGCAGCAGGGTCAGCTGGGTCTCGCTCAGCCCGGTCAGCTCGGTGCCGCCCACGGTGACCGAGCCCGACGTGGGCCGGTCCAGGCCCGCGGCGCACTGCAACAGAGTCGACTTGCCGGACCCGGAGGGGCCCATCACGGCGGTGAAGGTCCCCCTCGGGAAGGCGAGCGACACGTCGTCGAGGGCGGTGACGGACATGGCGCCCGGGCCGTACCGCCGGGTCACGGAGCGCAATCGGATCGCGTCGTTGCTCATAGGGTCCCCCATCAGCGTCTGCTTCTCGGTTCGTTGACGCCTCCACGAAACCGCGGGCGCCCCGCGTGACGCAGTAACGCGGGACCGAGACCTGGGGTAGGGCCAGGCCTACCCCCGATAGGGGCACCGGGCCGATGGCACCGGCCGAGGCAGTCCCCGTACGGTCATGCACATGCACTCTCGGAATGTGTGGCAGGCCATGTCCCGGCCGGGCTTCCTGCTGTCGGTCTGGCCCTTGCGCTCCGCCGCGTACCTGCTCACCGGGGCGGTGACCGGCATGGCCGCCCTGGTGGGGATCGTGACGATGGCGGTGGTCTGTGGTGCGCTCGCCCTCGTCCTGGTGGGGCTGCCCCTGCTCGTCATGGTCGCCCTCGCCGGGATCCCGGTGGCCTGGGCGGAGCGGCGCAGGCTGCGCCTGATCGACCGCGACCCGGTGTCCGGCCGGCATCAGGTGCCGGCCACGCCCGGTCTGTGGGCCTGGCTGACCACCCGGCTGCGCGAACAGGCGACCTGGCGGGAGCTCGGGTACGCGCTGCTGTTCGCCGGGCTGCTGTGGCCGGTCGACGCCCTGGCGCTCACGGTCGCCCTGCTCTTCCCGCTGTCCATGGTGGCCACCCCGCTGCTGATGAGCACGGTCGGCGACGGCCACGAGGCGAAGGTGCTCAAGCTGTGGACGGTCACCACATGGCCGGCCGCTTTCGGCGTCGCCGCCCTGGGCCTGCTCCTCGTGGGCCTGGGGGCCTACCTGCTCGGCGCCACGGCGGGCGCCCGCGCCGGGCTGACCCGGGTGCTGATCGTCTCCCGCGAGGGCGAGCTCGACGCCGAGGTGGTGGAACTGGCCCGTTCCCGTGCCCGGTTGGTGGACGCCTTCGAGGGCGAGCGGCGCCGTATCGAGCGCGACCTGCACGACGGCGCCCAGCAGCGTCTGGTGGCCCTGACGATCGCCCTCGGGCTGGCCCGCCTCGACGCCCCGCCAGGACCGCTGGCCGACCAGCTCACCAAGGCCCACGAGGAGGCGGGCAAGGCGCTCGCGGAGCTGCGCGAGCTCATCCACGGCATTCACCCCAAGGTCCTCACGGACTACGGCCTGGAAGCCGCCGTCGCCGACGCCGCCGACCGCTGCGCGATCCCCGTCGACGTGGACCTGGAACTGCCGGCCCGGCCGGCGCCCGCGGTCGAGTCCGCGGCGTACTTCGTGGTCTGCGAGGCGCTGGCCAACGTCGCCAAGCACAGCCGGGCCGGCCGCGCGCGGGTCAGCGGCGGTCACCGGGACGGGCGCCTGTTCCTCGAAGTGCGCGACGACGGCCGCGGTGGCGCGGACCCCTCCGCGGGCAGCGGCCTCACCGGACTCGCTGACCGGGTGTCGGTCCTGGATGGCAGACTTGCCCTGACCAGTCCGCCGGGTGGGCCGACTCTGTTGCGTGTGGAGTTTCCTTGCGAGTTGACCGAGGCGGCCGATCGCTGCGCGTAGTGCTGGCCGAAGACAGCGTGCTGCTGCGAGAAGGGCTCGTCGGCCTGCTCGGCCGCTGCGGCCACCAGGTGGTGTCGGCGGTCGGCGACGCCGAGGCGCTGATCGCCGCCGTCGCGGAGCACGCCCCCGACATCGTGGTGACGGACGTCCGCATGCCGCCCGGCTTCCAGGACGAGGGCCTGCACGCGGCGGTGCGGCTGCGCGAGCAGCACCCCGCTCTCCCGGTCCTGGTCCTCAGTCAGTACGTGCAGCGGACGTACGCCGCCGAACTCCTCGACTCCGGTGACGGGTCAGGCGTCGGCTATCTGCTCAAGGACCGGGTCGGCCAGGTCGAGGAGTTCGTGGAGGCGCTGCACAGGGTGGCGGACGGCGGGACGGTGGTCGACCCCGAGGTGGTACGCCAGTTGCTGCGCCGCCGCCGCGATCCGCTGGAGCGGCTCACCCCGCGCGAACGGGAGGTGCTCGCACTGATCGCCGAAGGCAAGTCCAACGGCGCGATCGCCCAGGATCTGGTGGTCTCGGAAGCCGCGATCGGCAAGCACATCGGCAACATCCTCACCAAGCTGGACCTGCCACCGGCCGACCAGACCCACCGCCGGGTCCTGGCCGTCCTCACTTACCTGCGGGCCTGACCCCGAGCGGGCGGCGTCCCGACGTCACCAAGGGGCCGCCGTCCGCGGTGTGATGCGGACGGCGTACCCGGACGGTGGGGGAGGGGCTCAGTCGGGGAGCCGGTCCATGAGCCAGCCGCACAGCTCTTCGGTGATGGCCGTGTGAGCGGTGGTCGTGGACGAGCAGAGGAAGTCGTCCAGTTCGCTCTCCTCCGGGCTCAGCTCGTCGATGTCGACGTAGAGATCGGCCTGCTCGGCGATGTCGCGGACCGCGACCGCGCTGACCGAGGGGACGAAGCACACGTCCTCGTGCCGCAGGTCCACGCGGCCGCCGAGTTTTTCCATCGCCTCGGCGAGGATCCCGTAGGTGTGCAGAGTGCCGCCCGGCGCGCCGTCCAGCTCGGGGAAGCCACTGGTCGTGATGGTCTTCTCGGCCTTCGGGAACCTGCGGTTCAGGTAGGCGGCCGTCACGTCGTCGCCCTGGGCCTGGACGTAGAAGGTGGTGCCCGGGTAGATCTGGTCGATCCGCAGCGCGACCTCGCCGGGCTTCACCTCCGGCAGCCCCACCCCGTCGCCGCGGCCGTTGGCCACGGCGACGATGCGCGGGCGCCGCGGCCAGTGGCCGATCCGGTCCAGGGCGGCCAGGAACTCCGTGCGTTCCGGCGCGACGCCGGTCTTGCCGGTGTCCTTGTCGTAGTGCTGCCACAGCATCTGGCGCGCGGCCGGGCTGTTCATCTGCCGGGCGAAGTTGTTCGGCAGCGGGATGAAGTGGGAGAAGGCCTGCACACCGACCGGGATGGAAGCGCCGCGGTGAGGGCTGTCGTAGGAGAAGTACAGCGCGGTCTGGTGGTCGATGCCCTCCGTCTCCAGCTCGGCGAGTGCGTAGCGGGTGACGATGCCGCCCATGCTGAAGCCGCCGACGACCAGGGGGGCGCCGCCCAGCCGCTCGGCGACGGCCCGCTGGACGGCGGCCTTGGCCGCCTGCGCGTTGTCCAGGATCGACGCACTGCGCTCCTCGAAGCCGAGCAGGATGACGTCCCTGTCGCGCCGGCGCAGCTCGGAGACGAACGGGTAGCCGCTCTCCAGCCCCTGGTACAGCACGTCGAGCCTGCTCCGGCCGAGGTTGAAGCCGTCCGCCATGATCACCGGCCGGACGAGACCACGGTTGTTCTCGCCCGGGAACACCCAGGCGAAGCCGTTCGGCAGCTGCCACTCCTCGTGCTCCGGCACCTCGATCGGCACGGCGGGTTCGGCGGTCAGCGGACCGCCGAGGGTGAACGAACCGACGTTGGGCTCGGTCGTCTCGGACATGGTCGTACTCCTTGCGCTGTGCGAGAGGGGGGGGGGACGAGACAACGTCATCATGGGGGACATTTCAGGCGTATCGCCTCACTGAGCTGCGTTTTCACTCCATCTGGTGGCGCCCGCACGGGTGGTGTTCGGCAGGCGCGGCATGTGCCGTTGGCCTGTTCCCCTCGCTCCTGTGTTCCTCAGCGAGAGCGCACGCACGCGGAGAAGAGGCATCGGCGAGCGCGGCATGGGCGGCCACCGCACGCGTCGGTGTCCCGTCGGCGGGCGGGCCCGTACGAACCCGGCAGGTACGCAGGCCTGGCGGCGGCTCGCGAACGGCGGGACCTCCCCGCCCCGCTGTCCGTGCCGGTCCCGGCAGAGCCTGCGGCGGCGGTGGCGGCCCTGCGACGGCGACGGCCGGCGCCGACCGGGCTCCGACCTCCCCGGCGCGGGAAACGACGAACCGCGCACTCTTCGGTCACGCCTGGGGAGGTGTCGTAGTTCGTGCTGGGGACCGTCGGCAGGAATCTGGCGCGCTGCCGGTGCACCGGGCTCGACGCCACGCCTGCCCGGCCTCCCCCGATCACCCGCACACCGGACTGATCCAGTGAGCAGCCGGCTGCCCGCCGTACGCGCGGGAAGGCCGGGCCCATGAGGCGATGAGGTGAGCAACTCCGAGGGCTTGCGCGAGCCGCGACGAGTTCTGCGGCGTCCGGCGGTCCTATCGTCGAACCCGTCACGGAGGAGGACTTCTGATGCGCAGCGTGACCTATTCGATGAGCGTCTCACTCGACGGCTACATCGTCGGGCCGGACGGCGGCTTCGACTGGACGGCGCCGGGCGAGGAGGTCTTCCGATCCTGGATCGATGAGATCCGGCAGGTCGGCGTCCACCTGCTGGGACGACGGCTGTACGAGACGATGCTGTACTGGGAGACCGCCGACCAGGATCCCTCGCTCGACGACTCGCAGCTGGAGTGGGCCGCACTCTGGAAGCCGCTGCCGAAGGTGGTGTTCTCCACCACGCTGTCGGAGGTGCAGGGCAACGCCCGCCTGGCCTGCGGCGGCCTGGCGGAGGAGATCGAGCGGTTGCGGGCCGGGCCGGGGGAGGGCGACATCGCGATCGGCGGTGCGACGCTCGCCGCCGAGGCCGCCGCATCGGGTCTGATCGACGAGTACCGGGTCAGGGTCTACCCGGTGCTGGTGGGCGGTGGCATCCCGTTCTTCCCCCACCGCGAGCGCCGGGTGGATCTCGCACTCGTGGAGACCCGCACGTACGCCCCGGGGGTCGTCCACCTCCGCTACCGCGTGACGCGTTAGCGGGTGTCCTGGACAGCCGTCACGGGAACAGGGCGTGGGTGAACGTGATCGTCGCGTAGGCCGCGTCCCGCCCACCGAGATTGGTCTCCTCGGAAGGCAGCCATATCTGCCACGAGCGGCTGCCCCGACCCCCGGGCATCACTTGAGCCTCGGGCCAGAAATTCGCATCGAGGTCACTGGTGTCGCAGTTCGCGCCCTCATACAGCCACACGTTCGGCCGCACGTACACCTGCTCGTCGTCACGCAGATATGCCCGCAGGTACAGAACGGCTCTGGCTTCCCCGCCCGCACACACTCTGAAGGTCATCTTCTTCTGCCGGTCGTTGTGCGTGAGAACGAACGTCTCGCGGAACGGGAGTTCGTTCTGGACGGAGCCGCCTCCCCAGACATCGACCCCGTCGCGCGCCCCGACCTTGCCCTGGAGGACGATGATGTGCTGCAAGGCCGCTGAGGCCGGCTCCGTCATGCCGGCGAAGGGCAGGGGAGCCGACAACACGGCAGTCGCCAGGGCGCGTCCGAACCGCATGCCGAAGCCTCGCAATGCTGGGAGCCAGGCTGTGCACGTCCCGCACCCCTGGCGTGGGCCTCATGGAGAGTCCCCTGTCACCAGGTTCGCTCCGGATCTCCTCCGCTGCATCTCGGGACGCCGCAGCAACCTCCGAGGAGGCCCGAGGAGGCGGCCAGTTGGCGGACGGTGAGCAGGTGCCGACCAGGAGGGCCGGGAACGCGGTGGACGACGACAGCGCGCGGCGCGGACAAGTCGTCCAGTCGGCGGCCAGTTCAGCGTCAGCATGGGCAGCTTGACGGCGGTGGCGTCGCCAGGAGGCCGGAGGCCCCGGTCTCTCTGGCGCGGTGGCCCGCCTGCCGGCGGACGACCGCGGCCTCGTCGGGCTGGAGTCGCATGTGGACCCGGGCGTCCGCCCGGGTCCACACGTCGTCGCGGCTGGCGCAGTGGTTCCCCGTGCCGACCGGAACCGTGCCCTCGGCATCCACGGCCCGGAACGCCAGGCCGCGTTCGCCTGCTCGGGCCGGCGCCTCGATCGCCGCGTGGACGAGGGCCGAGCGCCACCGGGCGCCGCGTCCCACGATTGACACCACTCCGTATGTAGTACTACGTTGAGACCACTTCGCTTGGAGTACTACGTGTGGGGGATCGTCATGCGAAAGCTCGTGTACTACGTCGGCGTCTCGCTCGACGGCCGCATCGCCGGTCCCGGCGGCGAGTTCGACTTCTTCCCGCAGGGGGACGACCAGCAGGCCGCCGCCTACTCGGCGTGGATGAACGCGCTGTACCCGGACACCGTCCCGACCGCTTACCGCGCCGCCGTCGGGCTCGCGGACGCGCCCAACCGGCGTTTCGACACCGTCGTCATGGGCCTCGGCGCCTACCGCCCCGCCCTCGACAACGGGATCACCAGCCCGTACGCGCACCTGCGCCAGTACGTGGTGTCCAGCACTCTCGAGCCGGACACCGACCCAGCCGTCACCGTCGTGCCGAGCGACCCGCTGGCCCTCGTCCGCGAGCTCAAGGGCGAGGTGGACACCGGCCTGGACATCTGGCTCTGCGGGGGCGGTCGACTCGCGGGCACCCTGCTGCCCGAGATCGACGAGTTGATGATCAAGACCTATCCGGTCATTGCCGGGACCGGTGTCCCAGCGGTCGACGGCGCCTTCGACCCCACCGTCTTCGACGTGGCCGAGCGCACCGCCTTCCCCAACGGGGTCACTCTCACCCGCCTCGTCCGGCACTAGCCAGGCCGTCGCGCATCGGGTCATGACGCCGACCGGACGAAGACGGCGGCGAGGCGGAGTCCGGCGCGGTGGACGGTGGCGGACTTGTCGCAGCGGCGGCCAGGCCGCGCGGCCCGTACCGGCACGGCGTCGCGATGCCGTGCCGCGGTCGGCGCCGCCGTGCGAAGGGACGGCGCGCCGCCGAGCCTCCCGGGCCCGGGCTCATCCGTCCAGGGTCTTCTTCCGTGCGGCCGGTCCTGCGGCGTGGATGCCGCGGAGCAGGGCGACCGCCTCCTCGTCGCTCGTCCCGGCGGGCGTGAAGACGCCGGACCACCGTACACGGCTCTGCCCGCCGGACACCTCGTGCACGCTGCGTCAGCTCCAACGGCCCGACCTGTCGGCTCCGCGCCCTCAGGCCCGGATGAGGCCTTCGTCCCGCACGCTCTGCGGCACCCGCAACGTGCCGGTCCGGGCGCTTTCGCGGGCGGCGAGCCACTCGTCGCCGTAGAAGTCCTGCGCGATGGCGTCACCCACACGCAGTCGCGGGGATCCGTCCCCAGCCGCTTGAGGCTGTCCTCGACGGAACCGACGGTGGCGTCGGCCGAGCAGGCGAGCGCGTACGCCACCGAGCCGGACGGACACCGTCCCCCCCCCCGCGTGTCCGGGGTGACACCCTCGGTGATGCCGTACCCACGATGCCGCCAGGCGCTGCCACGTCCGGGCCGGTACGCAGCGTCAGGGCGAGGTCGGTCTGCGTGAGGCGGTGCCGCCCACCGCCCCGGTGTGTTTGGTACCGCCGGCACAACATCTGCGGCAGCCGTTGACCTGCGGAGCCATGCAGGGGCGGTGGCAGCGCTCGCGGGCCCGCCACTGGACGGAGCTTTGGACCTCGGAGCCATGTCATCGCCGAGTGATGCCTAGTTCACTCTGCCGCAACCGAACTACTCGTCGGAGGTCGTGATGTCAGGACCCAGCGCAGCCGAAGCACCCCACTCCGCCGGCGCCGCGGATGTGGCTGGTGCGGTGCTCGTACGGGGAGCGCTCGCCCCGGCGGCGATCTGAATCACCGCCCTGCGGCTGGTACGCGGCACCCGCCGATGCGCAGGGCGCACCGCGCATGCGCATGGCACGGCCGACCAGGGCACGAGCGCTTCGCGTGCCGCCCGGCCCGATCCATCCGGCACATCGCCCGCAGCCTGCGGACTCCCGCAGATTTTCGTACGACGGACCTTGCAAGGAGAGACATGACCAGCAGCACGCCCATCGAGTCCCCGTCGGGAATCCGCGAACACACGCAGATCATCGGCGGAGCGTGGGCCGCGGCAGCCGACGGTGCGACGTATGAGGTGACCAGCCCCTACGACGACTCCGTCGTCGCCCGCGTCCCGGCCAGTTCCCGCACCGACATGGCCCACGCGGTGGCCGCGGCCGCCGCCGCCCAGCCCGAGTGGGCGGCCCTTGCCCCGGCGGCCAAGCAGTCCCTGTTCCTGAGGGCCGCCGACCTCCTGCACGAGCGCACCGCGGAGGTGGTGGAAGCACTGGCCCGCGAAAGCGGCTCAGGAGCCGGTTTCGCCCACTTCCAGGTGCAGTGGTCGGTCAACCTGCTGCGTCAGGCGGCGGGCTGGGTCTACTACCCGCACGGCGAGATGCTCCGCACCGACTTCCCGCACACCTTCGCCACCGCGGAGCGCAAGCCGCTGGGCGTGGTCGCGAGCTTCACGCCGTGGAACGGAGCGCACGTCCTGGCGTGGCGTGCGGTGGTGGCCCCGCTGGCCGCCGGCAACACGGTCGTCGTCAAGCCCTCGGAGGAGGCCCCGGTCACGGCCGGGCTGCTGATCGGCGAGGTCCTGCACGACGCCGGCTTCCCGCCGGGCACGGTGAACGTCGTCACCCACGCGCCGGGCGGCGCCGCCGAGATCGCCGAGGAGCTGTACGAGAACCGCGCCGTGCGCTGTCTGTACTTCACCGGCTCGGCGAGGACCGCCAGGGTGGTGGCCGCGCGCGCCGCCGCCTCCCTCAAGCGGACCGTGCTGGAACTGGGCGGCTACAACCAGATCATCGTCACCGAGGACGCCGACCTGGACCACGCCGCCCGGACCGCCGCGTTCAGCGCCTTCTTCCACCAGGGCCAGATCTGCATGAACGCCCGCCGGATCCTGGTCCACCACAGCGTCTACGACGCCTTCACGGCCAAGCTCGTGGACGCTGCCCGCGCACTGCCCCTGGGCGACCCCTCCGACCCCGCCACGGTGATCGGACCGCTGATCAACGACGCCGCGCTGCACGGCACCAAGGCCGCCGTGGCCGACGCGGTCGCCCAGGGGGCCAAGCTCCTCACGGGCGGGGCCCACACCGGCCGCGTCTTCGAGCCCACCGTCCTGGTCGATGTCCCCGACGACGCGTCGCTGTCCTGCGAGGAGACCTTCGGCCCGGTCGTCGTCGTGCGCCCGATCGCCGACGACGACGAGGGCGTGAGGCTCGTCAACGAGAACCCCTACGGCCTGTCCTTCTCCGTACTGACCTCGGACGTCGGCCGGGGCATGGCGATCAGCCGGCGCATCGACTCCGGGGCCGTGCACGTCAACACGCCGACGATCAACGACGAACCCCAGTCGCCCAACGGCGGGGTCAAGGACAGCGGCTGGGGCCGGTCGGGTCTGAACGGCATCGAGGAGTTCACCGAGCTGCGCTGGATGACCGTGGAGACCGGCACACGCCAGCTCCCCCTGTGACCGGACGCCCCGGCCCACACATCATCTCGCAGCCACACATACGCACAGGCACTCACGCACAGGCACATACGTGCAGCGGGGCAGGAATCCCCTTCCTCCGCAGCCCGGGAACGGACCACCATGAACTCGCATGACGGCCGCGTGGCTGTAGTCACCGGAGCGGCAGGTGGCTTCGGCCAGGCCATCGCGCTCGAACTGGCACGGCGCGGAGCGGACATCATCTCCGTCGACCTCAAGGAAGCCGACGACACCGTCGCGCAAGTGACATCGCTCGGCCGGCGGGCCCTGGCGCTCAAGGCCGACGTCTCCGACCCGGAACAGGTCGCCGCGCTGGTCCAGCCGATGACGACCCTGTCCGGCCGGGTCGACATCCTCGTGAACAACGCCGGCATCTTCCCCTTCCGCGATGTCTTCGAGCTGGACTTCGCCGAGTGGAAGCGCACGCAGGAGATCAACCTCGACTCGCAGTTCCTCATGGCCAAGGCGGTCATGGGCGGGATGCGTGACGGAGGATGGGGCCGGATCGTCAATCTCGCCTCCAATTCCCTGGGCCTGGCGGTGCCCGGCCTCGTGCACTACATGGCGAGCAAGGGCGGCGTCATCGGCCTGACACGGGCCCTGGCCAGTGACCTCGCGCCCTTCGGCATCACGGTCAACGCGGTGTCGCCGACCGCCTCCCGTACGCCGGGGGGGCAGGTGAACATCGGGGACTCGATGCTCCAGGACGTGGCGGGCATGCAGGCCATCAAACGCGTCGGCGTGGCCCAGGACATCGTCGGCACCGTCGCCTTCCTCACCAGCGATGACAGTTCCTTCATCACCGGGCAGACGATCATGACGGACGGCGGTCTCGTCCGTCTGTGACAGACGTGTCCCGTACGTCTGCGAGACATGCGCCTCGTACGTCTGTAAGACATGCGCCTCGTACGTCTGTAAGACATGCGCCTAGTACGTCTGTAAGACATGCGCCTAGTACGTCCGTGAGGCATGTGCCTGGCGCGCTTGTGGGACACATGCCTGGCGTACCTCTGGGACACGTGCCTCACACCTCTGCGAAACGGCGCATGCCCGGCGCGGGGCGCGGCACGCCCCACCTCGCGGAACGCCCCGCGCCGGCCCGCGTCCGCCTCCCGGCCCGACCCCCCTTTCCCGACTCTGACAGGAGCAGACCGGATGACCCACCGCATCGATGTGCACCAGCACGTCATTCCCCCTGCCTACCAGGCGTTCCTGGACGCGCG
>NZ_JBHMCY010000053.1:0-53315 GCF_042430725.1 Streptomyces cinereospinus
ACATCAGCGCGGCGCTGAGGGGCGTCGGCACCATCGACATCCCCACCCTCCCGGACGGCACCGTCCACCTGCCCGACGGCCGCGTCCTGGACCCCGACGGCAACCTCGTCGCGCCCAACGGGGCCGTCGACACGACGCCGGTCACGCACGAGACCGGAGCGACGGTCCCGCACGGCACCACCGCGCCGACGCTGCCGGCCCACTGGACGGTCCAGGGCGGCCAGCAGCCGGTCTACGCGGGTGCGCACGCGGGCGACGGCGTGACGCACACGGTGGACACCACCGGCGGTGCCGGGCCCTACACCTCACCCGCCGCGCACACCGCCGCCACCGGCGGCCACGTCCCGGGCGGCTCCTTCGACGCGACACCCACAGCGACACCGTACGGCCACACCCCGTCGCCGTCCGCTTACGACTACGGGCCCCCTGCGTCCGCTTACGACTACGGGCCCCCTGCGTCCGGCTACGACTACGGGCCCCCTGCGTCCGGCTACGACTACGGGCCGCCTCCGGCGTCGTACGACCAGGCTCCGCCCGCGACGGCGTACGACCAGACGCCGACCGCGACGCCGCACACCGGCGGTGGTCACCCGGGTGGCACGCCGTGGTACCACCAGAGCGCGGGGGCCAACCCGGTGCACGACCTGCCGGGCACGACGCCGCACACCGGGGGGCCGGACGTGCCGGGCACCGGCGGCCACACCCCGGACGTGCCGCACGGCACGGGTCACGACGTGCCGGGTGCCGGCCACGCCGACGATGCCGTGCACGGCGCCGGCGACGAGGGCGTGGGTCACACGGACGACGCGGCGCACGCCGGCGGCCACGCGGACCTCCCGCAGGGCGTGGCGGACATCGGCGCGCACCACGGCACCGACGCGCCCGTCGCTCCCGGCCACCAGGGCACGGACGTGCCGGGGAGCGGGGCCACGGAGCCGTTCGAGTACAGGCCGACGATGTCGCGGGACGAGTTCGCACACCTCAGCGATGCCGAGAAGCATGCGGTGGCCGCGGCCGAACTGGCACGCGGCACGAACCCCGCGCCGAGCGTCAGCAACGAAGCGGGGCTGGCGTACGGCAACGCGTACTGGAACGACTTCCTGGACGATCTGCCCACCGAGTCGCGGGAGGCGCTGAGGACGTACAGCGGCAACGAGTACGACCTCATCAACAGCCATCTGCGCTTCGGTAACGACTTGGACGACTCGCTCAAGCACACCATCTCCGAGATGGACAAGGTCATGGACACCCGGCCTGTGCCCGAGGACGTCATGATCGTCCGCGGTACCGGGGTCGACCACATCAAGATCAACGGCCACCCGCTGAAATCGCCGCTGGACATGCAGGGCGGTGTCTTCGACGACCAGGCGTACACCTCCACGGCACTCGGCAAGACGCCGCCACCCCCGTTCGACGGCAAGCCCGTGTGGATGCACCTCCGGGTGCCGAAGGGCACACCGGCCCTCTGGATCGACCACCTCTCCAAGTACCCCGGAGAGCGCGAGCTGCTCCTCGCCCGGGGCTCCGAGTACAAGGTCACGCGCGCCTTCATGGACCAGGCGGGAAAGTGGCATGTGTACGGGGAGGTTCTGCCGAGGCCGTAGCCTTCGTCGCAGTTCAGCCCAGAGCAAAGGAATGTGAACACCATGAGCAGCGAACGACCGATCAACGAGCGTTTCAACGAAGACGTGCACTTCAACCTCGTGTCGCCGGGTCCGCCGCGATACCGGACCTACACCGACAAGCCGGTGCGGTACCTCACGGTGGTCGACAAGCAGGACGGCGTGGTGCTCGGTTACGTGTGGGCCAATGACGAGGACGACGCCGCCGCGTGGGAACCGCGCGAGGCCGCTGGACCTCGGGCGTTCTCCGAGGGCAGCATCTGGCATGCCAGGCTGGAGGGCGCCAAGGGGCGGGGCATCCTGCCGTCCCAGGCCCTCGCGGAGCTGTCTGCCGACCCGGAAGGCGTCAGAGGCCGT
Source organism: Streptomyces cinereospinus (assembly GCF_042430725.1). Taxonomy (NCBI): domain Bacteria; kingdom Bacillati; phylum Actinomycetota; class Actinomycetes; order Kitasatosporales; family Streptomycetaceae; genus Streptomyces; species Streptomyces cinereospinus. The sequence goes on from NZ_JBHMCY010000053.1 coordinate 1,980, forward strand.
GTCCTGCCGGACTCCCTCATCGACGCCCCGAACGCGACCGTGGTCGAGGAACTCGCCAAGGGTGACTAGAGAACATCCGGCCGGCCCGGCTCCGGTCCCGGCCGTCGTGGAGGTGTGGGCCCCCAAGGCCTGAGTCGTATGTCCAGCCCCGTCCACTACGTCACCGTCTCCATCCCCGCCGACGAGATCATCGGCTACCTCTGGGCCGACGACACCACCGTCGACCTGATCCACCGGTCGGCGAGCAGCAGCGATGCCTACGAGGCGGGGGCGGAGTGGTACCGCAAGGCCCAGGACGCCCGTGAACGGGGCCTCGCCCCCCTCGGTGTCCTCACCCTGCTCAGCCGGGAACCCGGCGCCGGTCCGGTCACCGGCGCCACCGGCGTCGACGCCGTCAAGGACCTGGCCCGGACCGTCACCCCGGAGGACGACAGGCGTCTGCTCGATCAGCTCGACCGCGACAACGCGGCGGCCTGGCGCGAGCTCGGCGACGCCTACGACGCGCTCACGGACGAGGACCGGACCATCACGTGGGGCGGAGGCCGGACATCGGCCCGCGGCGTGACCCACGTGCCCTTCCCGCGCTACAGCGAGCCGCTGAAGCGCGTCGTCCGCGCCCTGTCCGGCGTCGGCGCCGTCACCCCCGAGCACCGGTGGGCCGACAACCCGCTGCCCGAACCCGCGCCGGACGGGCGGCTGTCCCCGGCGGACGCCGTGCGCGCCGCCACGACGATCGTGCGCGGGGAGCACTTCTCGGACGGCACGATCGCCCAGGCGGTCGGGAACGGCCTCCTCCACGCCGTCGTCACCGCCCTCCGCGCCTGGTACGCCGAACAGCGCGCCACCGCCCCCGGCGTGTGCAGGTTCTGCGGAGGTTCGCCCGCCGCCCACGTCGCCTTCCACGCCCACCGGGGGCTCGTGGTCTTCTTCGGTTCCCGGCGGACGGACGGGCCGATGTGCCTGACCTGCGGGCTGGCCGTGTACCGGGCCTACACCACCCACACCCTGTGCATGGGCTGGTGGAGCCCCCTCTCGCTGTTCGTGTTCGCGCCGTTGACGCTGGTCCGCAACCTCCTCGCGGTCCGCACGGTGAAGCGGCTCCCGGCGCCGGGGCCGGGGACGCTGGGGCCGCGCTACGACCCCGGGGTGCCCGTGCACCGCAGGCCGCGCGCCTACGTCGCCCTCGTCCCCGCGCTGTGGGTGCTGTTCATGGTCGTGACAGGACTGACGGGACTGACGGGAGGGGCGTGAAGCGCCGCGAGAGGCCGCCGCACCCGGGCTGTACGCCTGGCGCGTCCATGTCCTATGTTGCGGAAGCGAAGTCAGGGGGATCCGCATGCCGCAGGACATGAGTCTCGCCGAGGTGGAGGCCGTCGCCCGCGCCGCGCACGCCGGGCAGACGGACAAGGCCGGGCGGCCGTACGCCGAGCACCTGTCGGCCGTCGCCGAGGGGGTGCGTGCCCGGGGCGGGGGAGAGGAACTCGTCGCCGCCGCCTGGTTGCACGACGCCGTCGAGGACGGGGTGCTGACCGAGGAGTGGCTGGCGCGGGCCGCGCTGCCGCAGCGCACCAAGGACGTCGTACGGGCCGTCACCAAGCGGGCGGGGGAGGAGCCGGAGGCGTACGCGCGCCGGATCCTGGACACCCCGGGGGCCCGGCTGGTCAAGGCCGCCGACCTCGCGCACAACGCCGACCCGCGCCGCCTCGCCGAACTCGACGAGGCCACGGCCCAGCGGCTGACCCGTAAGTACGCCACCGTGCGCGGCCTCCTCGGCCTCACCCCTGACGACTGACGCCGTCCTCTGACGACTGATCACCCACGACGACCGACGACCACGACGACCGACCACCCACCACCCACGACGACCCCTACGGCACAGGACGACGACTGAATGGCACGGGACTACGACAGCCAACTGCTGGAGTCGGTGGCGGTGCGCCGACGCCGGATGCGCGACGCGCTGCTCTTCGGCGCGCAGCGCGCGCGGCGTACCGCCGACGAGCGGCTCGGCAAGATCTTCGCGGGCATCGCGATCGCCGCCGTCCTGTGCGCCGGCTGCATCGGCTGGTCCTTCGTCCAGTCCACCCTCGCCAAGCAGCGGGCTGAGGAGGAGCAGCAGCGCCAGCAGCAGGAGCAGCTGTACAACCCGTCGCCGAGCACGTCCGCCGGCGAGGGTGGGGAGGAGCAGTGAGCACGGTGTGCATGACTGACGTGAGCACGTCGCCCGGCGCCGATGGCCCGAACGGCACGATGATAGGTTCCGGTGAGTGGTGAGCACATCAACGACGTCCCGCACCCAACTGAGCCGGGTCACCCTGGTCGGTGAGCGACGACGCGCCGACATCGTCCTGCCCTCGGACACGCCGATCGGCCAACTGCTCCCCGACATCCTGCAGTTGCTGGACGACCGGGCCGCCACCCGGCCGACCACCCGGCAACTCATCAGCACCGACGGCTCGGTGCTGCCGCACGAGGCCACGCTGTCGTCGGCCGGGGTGCCCGACGGCGCCGTACTGCGCCTGGTGCGCACCCATGCCGCGCCGCCCGCGCCGGTGGTGCACGACGTCACCGACCAGGTCGCCGACGACCTCGACCTGCGCGCCTGGCGCTGGCGTCCGGCCGTGCGCCGGATCAGCGCCGGTGTCGCCACCTTCGCCTTCGCCGTCGCCGCGGCCGTGCTGGCCCGGCGGGAGTTCGCGCTGGAGTCCGTCGCGACCGCGCTGCTGGCCGCGACCGTGGTCTTCCTGATCGCCGGTGCGGTGGTGGCGAAGACCGGCGGCGGCAACCTGGGACTCGCCACCGCCCTGCTGCTCGCCTCCGGCGGGCTCGGCGTGCTCGCCGCGTGGACCACGGCCGACGCCCACGACTGGTCCGGCACCGCCCGGCTGGCCGGCGTCATGGCCGCCCTCGTGCTCACCCTGGTGCTGCTCGCCTTCTTCTCGCCCCTCGGCCGCGGCGGACTCATCGGCGCCGGGTCGGTCGCCGTCGTCACCCTCGTGTGGGAGGCCGTCGCCGCCCTCCAGGACCGGCCGGAGCGGCTCGGCGCCGTGATGGCCGTGTTCTCCGTGGTGCTGCTCGGGCTGCTGCCCCGGTTCGCGCTGATGGCCTCGGGCCTCACCGGCCTCGACGACCGCCGCTCCTCCGGCACCTCGGTCAGCCGGCACGAGGTCGGCAACGCGCTCGCCGCCACCCACCGCGGCCTCGCCCTCGCCACCGTGGTCACCGCCGCCTCGGCCGCCGCCGGCGGCTGGCTGCTGACCACGGGGGAGGAACCGGCCGTGTGGTCGGTGGTCCTGGCCTCCCTCACCGCGGTCGTCCTGCTCTCCCGGGCGCGGGCCTTCCCGCTGGTCGCCGAGGTGGTGGCGCTGTTCGGGGCGGCGGCCCTGCTCGTCGTGCGGCTCGCGGTGCTGTGGCTGGACCACGCCGGCGGCGTCGGTGCGCTCGTGCTGCTCGCCACCGCGGCGCTGCTGCCGCTGCTGGTCCTCGCGATCGAGCCGCCGGAGCACGTCCGGGTGCGGCTGCGGCGGCTGGCCGATCTGATCGAGTCCCTCGGGGTGATCGGGCTCTTCCCGCTCGCCGTCGGGGTGTTCGGCATCTACGGGCAACTGCTCAACAAGTTCTGAGGCTTCGAATACCAGACGCCGACGCGCGTCGCTCCGGGCGGGACGACGAGGCAGGAGCGTGGGGGAGAGAAAGGGCGACATGCCGAGCGGGGACAACTGGCAGGGCGACGTGCTGCGCGACCTGAGGGCCGGCGCGGCCGGGCAGCGGGCCGCACGGCAGCCCGGGGAAGAGTCCGGCGCGCAGCCGGACCGGACGCAGCCGCACCAGGAACAGCAGCAGCCGCAGCGGACGGCGGGACAGCCGGGACCGCAGCAGGTTCCGCCGCACGGCCCGGACCCGGCGTACGGCTACCCCCAGGTTCAGCAGCCGGGCCCCGGCCCCGCCTACGGCTACCCGCCGCAGCAGCAGGCCCCTCACGGCTACCCGCACCAGGGGTACACCGACCAGAGCGGCCAGTACGCGGCCCCGCAGCAGTACGGCGAGCAGGCCCCGCAGCGGTACGGCGAACAGGCCCAGCAGCAGTACGGCGAGCAGACCCAGCAGCGGTACGGCGAACAGGCCCAGCAGCAGTACGGCGAGCAGACCCCACAGCAGTACGCCGAACAGGCCCAGGCCCACGCAGCCCAGCCCCAGCCCGCGCCGTACGCCGACCAGGGCCACGCCCAGCCCCGGCCGCACCAGGCCGCGCCCGCCCCGCAGCCCGCGCCCGCCCGCCGCGCCCCCGCCTCCCGCACCACCCCCGACACCCGCCCGGCCGTCGACAAGCGGATCGCCGACGCCGGGCTCAAGCCCCGTCGCGGTGAGCCGTTCGCCGCCCGTGCCCTGCGCGCCGTACGCCGCACCGTCTCCTCCTCCGCCGCGCGCGAGGTCGCCGAGACGACCGCCACCGCCGAGGTGCTCCAGCAGGCCGTCACCACCGGCCGGCAGATCGCGGTGACGTCCATCCGGGGCGGCTCCGGCAAGACGACGGTCGCCGCCCTGCTCGGCACCGCCTACGCGCACTACCGGCAGGACCCGGTCCTGGTCGTGGAGGCGGACCCGGCGCTCGGCTCGCTGCCGCTGCGGCTCGGCGCGGAGAACCTGCGCTGGACCACCGGCGACCTCGCCGACGTGGTCGAGCCGCAGATGTCGCTGCTCGACGTCACCGGGTACCTGGTCCAACTGCCCGACAACGCCTGGCTGCTGCCCGGCAGCCAGGGCCAGGTCGGCGCCATGCTCGACACCCGCGCCTACGAACGCGTCATGGTGTCGCTGCGCCGCTACTTCGGGGTGACCGTCGTGGACTGCGAGACGCTGCCCGCCGAGGTCGCCCGTACCGCGCTGTCCGCCGCCCAGGCCCGGGTGCTGACCGTGCCCGCCACGCTGGAGGGCGTCGCCAGCACGCACGCGGTGCTCCAGTGGATGCGCGGACTGCCTCGGTCCATCACCACCTCGACGGTCGTCGTGCTCACCGAGACGGTGCCGCACACCGGCGTCGACCTGGACAAGGCCGCCGAGCCGCTGAAGGCGACCGGGGCCACCGTGCGCGTCCTGCCGTACGACCGGCATCTCGCGGCCGGCGGCACCATCCGCACCGACCTGCTCGCGCGGGCCACCCGGCAGGCCGCCGCAGGCCTGGCCGCGGAGGTCTTCCAGCTCTCCCAGCAGCGCCGTTGAGCTCCCCGGAAGGGAACCCCCAGAGGCAAGGACGATGAGCACCCGACTGATCCACCGCCCGGCCCGGACCACCCGGCCCCCGGCCGCCCCCGCGCCGCGCACCATCGAGGCCCCGCCCAACCTGCCCGACGGCAAGGCGGGTTCGGTCGCGACCTCGCTGCTGCCCGTCGCCGGTGTGATGTCGTCCGTCGTGATGATGACGGTCGTGCGCAACAGCCAGTTCGCGGCGCTGGGCGCGATCATCCTCGTCGTCACCGTCGTCGGCTCGCTGATCCTGCTCTTCTCCCAGCGCGGCAAGGCCCAGCGCACCCGCCGCACCCAGCGCGAGGCCTACCTCGCCTACCTGGAGGACCTGCGCGAGGAGCTGTCCACGGAGGAACGCGAGCGCCGGGAACGGGCCCAGGTGCTCAACCCGCCGCCGGACGCGTTGTACGACATCGTGCGTGACCCCGCCCGGCTGTGGGAACGGCGGCGCGTGGACGGCGACTTCCTGCGGGTGCGCGTCGGCACCGGCGAGATGCCGGTCCGCGACCTGAAGGTCGGCGACCAGGGCTCCTCCGTGCTCACCCCGCCCGACCAGTTCATGCTGAACGAGGCCTCCGCGCTGGTCGCCCGCTTCGGCACCGGCACCGAACTGCCGCTCACCGTCCCGCTGGACCGGGTCGGCAACATCAGCGTCATCGGCCGCCGCGAGGACACCCTCCGGGTCGCCCGCGCCCTGCTGGTGCAGGCCGCCGCCACCCACGCCCCCGACGACGTGGCGATGGCGCTGGCCGCGCCCGGCGACCGGATCGCCGACTGGGAGTGGGCCAAGTGGCTGCCCCACCTGCTCGACGGCGAGCAGTTCGACGGTCCCGTCGCGGCCCGCCGGATCGCCCCCTCCGTGCCCCAGCTGGCCCGGCAGATCGGCCCCGAGCTGCGCCGCCGCGCCTCCTACGCGGCCGAGGTGCGGCGCGGCCTGTCCGGCCGGGACGCCCTGGCCATGTCCTCCCGGCTGATCGTCGTCGCCGACGCGCACGGCGACGACGCGGTGGACCTGCCGCGCCCGGACGACGCCGTCGGCCTGCGCGACATGGGCGTCAGCGTGCTCCACCTGCTCGACGAGCGGGTGCAGGAACCGGGCCATGTCGGCGTGCGCATCACCGTCGACGGCGAACGCGTCGTCATCGAGGACCTGCGCGAGAGCGAGCCGATCGGCGCCCACGGCACCGTCGACGAGGTCGGCACCGCCTTCGCCGAGGGCCTCGCCCGGATGCTGGCCCCGCTCAGGCTCTCCGCCGACTCCATGGGCGCCGACGCCCCGCTGACCGGCCCGGTCGACTTCGCCGAACTGCTCGGCATCGACGACGTGGCCCGCCTGGACCTGGGCCGGCTGTGGGCGCCGCGCGGCGAGCGGGCGTTCCTGCGCGTGCCGATCGGCATCAGCGACTCCCGCGAGCCCGTGCTGCTCGACCTGAAGGAGTCCTCCGAGCTGGGCATGGGCCCGCACGGCCTGTGCGTGGGCGCCACCGGCTCCGGCAAGTCCGAGCTGCTGCGCACCCTCGTGCTCGCCCTGGTCGCCACCCACCCGCCGGAGGACCTCGCCCTGGTCCTCGTCGACTACAAGGGCGGCGCCACCTTCGCGCCCTTCGCCGGCCTGCCGCACGTGGCCGGCGTGATCACCAACCTGGAGAACCAGGCGGGCCTGGTCGAACGCGTCCACTCCTCGCTGGCCGGCGAGGTCAAGCGCCGCCAGCAGGTGCTCAAGGACGCCGGCAACGTCGCCGACATCGGCCACTACGCCGCGCTGCGCGCCGAGAAGCGCCCCGACCTGGAGCCGCTGCCGCACCTGTTCGTGGTGATCGACGAGTTCGGCGAACTGCTCACCGCCAAACCCGACTTCATCGACCTGTTCCTGTCCATCGGCCGGATCGGCCGGTCCATCGGCGTGCACCTGCTGCTGTCCAGCCAGCGCATCGAGGGCGGCAAGCTCAAGGGCCTGGACACCTACCTGTCGTACCGGCTGGGCCTGCGCACCTTCTCCGCCGACGAGTCGCGCACCGTGCTGGACACCACGGACGCCTTCCACCTGCCGCCGCTGCCCGGCTTCGGCTACCTCAAGGTCGACACCAGCCACTACGAGCGGTTCAAGGCGAGCTACGTCTCCGGCGCCTACAGCGGCCCCGTGCAGCGCGAGGCCGAGGACACCGGCCCGCTCGCGCTGCCCTACGCGGCCTACAACGCGCTCGGTGAGGAGTCCGCCGCGGCGCCCGAGGAGCAGCCGCAGATGCGGCGCCGCGAGACCGGCCCCACCGAGATGGGTGTGATGATCGAGCAGCTGGAGGGCGCGGGCGTCCGGCCCGTGCGGCAGATCTGGCTGCCCCCGCTGCCCGCCGCCACCGCCCTCGACAAGGTCGCCGGCCCCGTGCAGGTCGGCCCGCGCGGCATGCAGCTGGCCCGGCGCGGCGGCCCGCTGCGGGTGCCGCTCGGCGTCCTGGACGACCCCACCAAGCAGTGGCAGGGCGAGTGGTACCTGGACCTCACGCTGGCCGGCGGCCACGCCGCCGTGATCGGCGGCCCCCAGTCCGGCAAGACCACCCTGCTGCGCACCCTCGCCCTCTCCCTGGCGCTGACGCACACCCCGCAGGAGGTCGGCGTCTACGGCCTGGACCTGGTCGGCGGCGGCCTCCAGGCGCTGTCCGGGCTGCCGCACGTCGGCGGCGTCGCCGGCCGCGCCGACCGGGAACGCGCCGCGCGCACCATCGACTCGGTGCGGGCCATGCTCGACCAGCGCGAGGAACTCTTCCGCGTCCACTCCGTCGACTCGCTGGAGCAACTGCGCACCCTGCGCGCCGCGGGCCGCGTCACCGAGCTGGCCTCCACCGAGATCGTGCTGCTCATCGACGGCTTCGGCGCGCTCCGCGACGACTTCGAGGAACTGGACGACGCGGTCGCCGACATCCTCAAGCGCGGCAGCGGCTACGGCATCCACGTCGTCGCGGGCATGCTCCGCTGGAACGACGTGCGCATCGCCACCCAGTCCCAGTTCGGCACCCGCGTCGAGCTGCGCCTGAACGACCCGGGCGAGTCCAGCATCGACCGCAAGCTCGCCCAGACCCTCTCCCCGGAGGAGAAGGGCCGCGTCCTCACCGACGGCAAGCTGTTCGCGCAGGTCGCGCTGCCCCGCGCCGACGGCCTCGCCGACACCGCCGACCTCGGCGCGGTCCTGGAGCGCACCGCCCGCACGGTCCGCGCCACCTGGACCGGCGACGTGGCCCAGCCGGTGCGGGTGCTGCCGCACGTCCTGGAGCCGCGGCAGCTGCCCACCCCGGCCGCCGAACCGCGCCGGGTCCCCGTCGGCCTGGACCAGACCCAGCTCGCCCCGGTCCTGCTCGACCTGTTCCACCACGACCAGCACCTGCTGGTCATGGGCGACAGCGAGTGCGGCAAGACCAACCTGCTGAAGGTGATCGTCCAGGGCCTGATCGAGCGCTACGGCGACGACGAGCTCGTCTTCGGCGTCTTCGACCCGCGCCGCGGCCTGCGCGGCGCCGTCCCCGAGGAGTACCGGGGCGGTTACGCCTACAACGCCAAGCTGTGCGCCGGCCTCGCCGCCGGGATCGCCGCCGAACTGGAGAAGCGGCTGCCCGACGAGGGCGCCGACGGCGAGGACCTGGAACCGGGCAGCTTCTCCGGCCCGCGGATCGTGATCCTGGTCGACGACTACGACGTCCTGACCACCGCCGGCCAGCAGCCGCTCGCGCCGTTCGTGCCGTACATCCCCTCCGCCGTCGACATCGGCCTGCACTTCGTGCTGACCCGGCGCGTCGCGGGCGCCTCGCGCGGCCTGTACGAGCCGCTGCTGCAGAGCCTGCGCGAGTCCGGCGCGACGGCCCTGGTGATGGCCGGCGACCGCAGTGAGGGCCAGCTCTTCCCCGGCGTCTACGCCGGCCAGCAGCCGCCGGGCCGCGGCACCCTGCTGCGCCGGGGCGAGCCCACCCGCCTCATCCAGACCGTCTACGCGGGGACCAGGTGAACCCATGACCAAGGACGTCATCGCCCTCACGAAGAAGATGCCCGACCCGCTGAGCGTGCTCGCGGGCCTGTTCTCCGGCGGCCCCGGCAAGCTGGTCGGCGCCGAGGGCGGCGGAGCCGTGGTGCGGCTGTGCGACGAGCAGGGCCGCCCCCTGGTCTCCGTTGAGGCGCCCCTGCTCGTGCAGGTCCGGGGCGAGGCCGAGCGGCTGCTGGGGGCGTGCGAGCCGGAGGCGCCGTACTGGTGGACCGAGGCCCGCGCCACGACCGGCGTCAAGGAGGCCGAGGAACTCGCCGGGACGTTCGCCGCCCGGCTGGCCACGCTCGTCGGCGGCACCGCCTGGCCGCCGGAGGCCGCGCGGTCGATGGCCGTGGTCACGACGGACGGCGTCAGCGCCGTGCCGGTCCCGGCCGCCGCCCAGCCCGCCGTCGACGTGCTCACCGACAAGGTCGCCGTCGTCATCCAGGACCGCCCCGTGGTGGCGATGACCGCCTGGCTCGCGGACGCCTTCCGCGCCGCCGCCGAGGCCGGACGCGGCCTGCAGATCGTCACGCCCGCCGGCACCCGGATGTCCCCGGCCGTCCGCAACGCCCTGCCGGGCTGGCCCTCGCGCTGGGTGGTGCAGGACGAGCGGGACGGTTACTACGACGGCCTGTCCGGGGCGGTGCTGCGCTGGGACGACGGCCTCTTCGTGACCGTCGGGTCCGCCGAGGCGCCCCCCGAGGACCCGCGTACGCCGGTCGCCCGCACCTTCGGCGAGGAGATCGCCGACACCGGCGAACGGCAGCTCGCGGTCTCCTTCCGCACCGTCCACCCGGCCGACGACCGCCTGGTGCTCGGCGGCGCCGTGGAGGCCGTGTGGCGGGAGATCACCGGGGAGCCGCCGGCCGGCTGGGGCACCGAGGAGCCCGCCAACCTGCCCTGGTCGCTGCGCCAGCTGACCGACGTGGCCCACGAGCGGACGCCCGAGCCGACCTGGCTGGTGGTCGTCGGCACCCCCGAGCGGCCCGGTCTCGCGACCGTGCGCGTCACCCGCACCGAGGCCGGTGTGGAGGAGGACGTCACCATGGCGTTCGGCTACGGCCCCGGCGAGGAGGTGCCGGCCGACGCCGTGCCCGCCGCGGCGGAGGCCCTCGCCACCCGGCACGACCTCCAGTCCATGCTGGTCCAGATCCGCCGGGCCCGCCGCGACCTGTCCGTACCGGCCCGCTTCGAGGGCCCCGGCGTGCCGTACGCCTTCGTCCTGGGCGCCGAGGAGGTCCGGACGATGCCCGGCGACCGGGCCCGGCGCACCCCGCTGCCGGAGCCCCCGCGCGAACTCGGCCCGCGCACCCGCCCGGCCCTGTACTACCCGCTCCCCGGCGACCCGTCCGACCTGTCGGGCTGGCAGGACTTCGAGCGCCTCATGAGGCACCTCAAGGGCACCTGACCCGCAAGAGGCGGGGAACTGCGCCGCGGAGTCGATGTGTGGACATGGGAAAGATTCCGTCACCTTCCGGTGACGGCCGACCGGCGACCGCCCTGCGGGGCGCACGCGACAGGCGTGCGGGGCACGGCCGAACACGCCGGGGTGCGGCGCGGGTGTGGTCGGCGTTACGTCAGGCGCCGCATAGGGAGGGCCTGTTGGTGGCACGATGGTTCTGGCGGGGGTGCGCGGTCTGGTATCCCCCGGCCGGGAGAGCGGACCGACCGAGGGTGTGATCAGTTGTGGCCATTTCACTGTCAGTGGTGCTGCTGTTGGCGATCATCCTGGTGGTGATGATGCGAGGGGGCTCGATCAAGGCGGGTCCCGCCGTCGTGGCGATCCTCTTCGGCTTCTTCCTCGCCTCGACCGGCATGGCCCCGTCGATCAACCGCTTCCTCGACTCGATAGCGGAGACGATCAACTCGATCAGCTTCTGACGACCACCGGGCGGCCCAGGAACGCCGCGGGGCCCGGCGGGAGGACGAACCCCCCCGCCGGGCCCCGGGTCGGAAGAGCGGGCGACGGGAATCGAACCCGCGTAGCTAGTTTGGAAGACTAGGGCTCTACCATTGAGCTACGCCCGCACAGCGCGCGCCGCAGGTCGGTCGCCCGCGGCACTGGAGGCATCGTAGCGGGTCGGGCCCCCTCACCGCACACCCCTTCCGCCCGGGGCGGCCGCGGCGGCCCCGGCGCCGCGGCTCCCGCGGGAAATGCGGCGGCCCCGCTGCCTGCGGGCATGTAGCCTACGTCTCGCACCAGACGGGGTGTGGCGCAGCTTGGTAGCGCGTCCGCTTTGGGAGCGGAAGGCCGTGGGTTCAAATCCCGCCACCCCGACCAGTCACCCGATCACCCGGCGTGATCGCCTTTTGGGCCGTGTAGCCGCTGCCGTTACTATGCAAGCTGCACGCCCGTGTGTCTCATCACTGCAGTCCTCCGGGCGGCCAATCCGCCGGACCCGTCGGGTTCCGGCAGAACCTCAGAAGTCAGCCACAAGGAGACCGAACCGTGAAGAGCGCCGTGGAGAACCTGAACCCGACCCGGGTTCGGCTCACTGTCGAGGTGCCCTTCGAGGAGCTCAAGGACAGCCTCGACGCGGCGTACAAGAAGATCAACCAGCAGGTCACGGTGAAGGGCTTCCGCAAGGGCAAGATCCCCGCCCGGGTCATCGACCAGCGCTTCGGCCGGGGTGCCGTGCTGGAGGAGGCCGTCAACGACGCGCTTCCGAAGTTCTACACGGAGGCGGTCAACGAGGCCGAGCTCAACGTCCTGGGCCAGCCCGAGGTGGACATCACCGAGCTGAAGGACAACGAGCTGCTGGCCTTCACCGCCGAGGTCGACGTCCGCCCGGCCATCGAGATCCCGGACTACTCCGGCATCGAGGTGGAGGTCGACGCCGTCGAGGTCACCGACGAGGATGTCGAGAAGTCCGTCGAGCAGCTGCGTGAGCGCTTCGCGTCGACCTCCCCGGTCGAGCGTGCCGCCGAGGACGGCGACGTCGTCACGATCGACCTGGAGGCCAAGGTCGACGGCGAGGTCCTGGAGGACGGCGTCGCGAACGGCGTCTCCTACACCATCGGCTCCGGCGAGCTGCTGGACGGCATCGACGACGCCGTCAAGGGCCTGTCGGCCGACGAGGAGGTCACCTTCGCCTCCGAGCTCAAGGGCGGCTCCGCGGCCGGCCGCGAGGCCGAGGTCACCGTCAAGGTCACCCAGGTCGCCTCGCGCGAACTGCCCGAGCCGGACGACGAGTTCGCGCAGCTCGCCTCCGAGTTCGACACGCTGGACGAGCTGAAGGCCGACAGCCGCAAGCGGCTGGCGAACATGAAGCAGTTCGACCAGGCCACGCAGGCCCAGGAGCGCGTCCTGGAGAAGCTGCTGGAGCTCGTCGAGGTGCCCGTCCCCGAGAAGCTCCTCGAGGACGAGATCAACACCCGCAAGCACAACCTGGAGCACCACCAGCTCGGCCAGATGGGTCTGACCCTCGACAAGTACCTGGAGATCCAGGGCAAGACCGCCGAGGAGTTCGAGACCGAGACCCGCGAGGCCGCGGTCAAGGGCATCAAGACCCAGTTCGTCCTGGACGAGCTGGTCAAGCAGGAGAAGCTCAACGTCAACCAGGACGAGCTCACCGAGCACCTGATGCGGCGCGCGGCCTCCTCCGGCATGTCGCCCGACCAGTTCGCCCAGGCCGTCGTGGAGCAGGGCCAGGTCCCGCTCCTGGTCGGCGAGGTCGCCCGCGGCAAGGCCCTCGCGGTCGTCGTGGAGGCCGCCACGGTGAAGGACACCAACGGCGAGATCGTCGACCTGGACGACGAGGACGAGACCGGTGAGGCCGGCCAGGCCGGTGAGGCCGCGGCCGAGCAGTCCGCCGAGGTCACCGAGGGTGACAAGCAGGACGACGAGGCGTAAGCAGCCGCAGGAAGGGCCCCGGGACGATCACCGTCCGGGGCCCTTTTGCCTTACCCCCGGACCCGGCCCCCCATGAGGCCGCTACGCCCCCGGCGAACACCCCCGCCTCCGGGATTCGCCAAAGGGAGCAGCGCGTTAGGGTCCATGAATACGACACGTGAGACGGCCCCGCGCCGTCGCAAGACGAGCAGGTGGATACGTGACGAATCTGATGCCCTCCGCCGCCGGCGAGCCTTCCATCGGTGGCGGCCTCGGCGACCAGGTCTACAACCGGCTGCTCAACGAGCGGATCATCTTCCTCGGCCAGCCGGTCGACGACGACATCGCGAACAAGATCACCGCGCAGCTGTTGCTCCTTGCCGCCGACCCGGACAAGGACATCTACCTGTACATCAACAGCCCCGGCGGTTCGATCACGGCTGGCATGGCGATCTACGACACCATGCAGTTCATCAAGAACGACGTGGTGACGATCGCCATGGGCCTCGCGGCCTCGATGGGTCAGTTCCTGCTCAGCGCGGGCACGCCCGGCAAGCGCTTCGCGCTGCCGAACGCCGAGATCCTGATCCACCAGCCCTCCGCCGGCCTGGCCGGCTCGGCCTCGGACATCAAGATCCACGCCGAGCGGCTGCTGCACACCAAGAAGCGCATGGCCGAGCTGACCTCCCAGCACACGGGCCAGACGGTCGAGCAGATCACCCGCGACTCGGACCGCGACCGCTGGTTCGACGCCTTCGAGGCCAAGGAGTACGGCCTCATCGACGACGTCATCCCCACGGCTGCCGGCATGCCGGGCGGCGGCGGCACCGGGGCGGCCTCCTAGGGGTTGTACGGCCCCCTCCGGGTCCCGTATGCCGCCGAGAGCCCCCAGCCACCGCCCCAGCCCCTTTCAGGAGACACCGTGAACGACTTCCCCGGCAGCGGCCCCTACGCCCGTGCGCGCGCCGAGTACACCGGCCCGCAGGCCGAGTCCCGCTATGTGATCCCGCGCTTCGTCGAGCGCACCTCCCAGGGCATCCGCGAGTACGACCCGTACGCGAAGCTCTTCGAGGAGCGCGTGATCTTCCTCGGCGTCCAGATCGACGACGCCTCCGCCAACGACGTCATGGCGCAGCTGCTGTGCCTGGAGTCGATGGACCCCGACCGGGACATCTCGGTCTACATCAACAGCCCCGGCGGTTCGTTCACCGCGCTGACGGCGATCTACGACACGATGCAGTTCGTGAAGCCGGACATCCAGACGGTCTGCATGGGCCAGGCGGCCTCCGCCGCCGCCGTGCTGCTGGCCGCCGGCACGCCCGGCAAGCGCATGGCGCTGCCGAACGCGCGTGTCCTGATCCACCAGCCGTACAGCGAGACCGGCCGCGGCCAGGTCTCCGACCTGGAGATCGCCGCCAACGAGATCCTGCGGATGCGCTCGCAGCTGGAGGAGATGCTGGCCAAGCACTCCACCCAGTCGATCGAGAAGATCCGCGAGGACATCGAGCGCGACAAGATCCTCACCGCCGAGGACGCGCTGGAGTACGGCCTGATCGACCAGATCATCTCGACCCGCAAGATGAACAACGCATCGGTCCGCTGACGCGGATCCGGTAATGTACGCCGCTCCTTGGCACGGTGTGACACTGTGCGTGGCAAGGTGCACGTCAAAGTGAACCGTGCCAAGGGGGGCCCGAACGGGGGGCCCGGCAAGGTACCGTCGGACATAAGGCAGCACCAGGAGCCGCTGGACCAGTCCAGTCGTCTCCCAGGCGAAGGGGAAGCACACCGTGGCACGCATCGGTGACGGCGGCGATCTGCTCAAGTGCTCGTTCTGCGGCAAGAGCCAGAAGCAGGTCAAGAAGCTCATCGCAGGCCCCGGTGTGTACATCTGCGACGAGTGCATCGATCTCTGCAACGAGATCATCGAGGAAGAGCTGGCGGAGACCAGCGAGGTGCGCTGGGAGGAACTGCCCAAGCCGCGCGAGATCTACGAGTTCCTCGAGGGCTACGTGGTCGGCCAGGAGGCGGCGAAGAAGGCCCTGTCCGTCGCGGTGTACAACCACTACAAGCGGGTCCAGGCCGGCGAGAACGGCGGCGCCCAGGGCCGCGACGACGCGATCGAGTTGGCGAAGTCCAACATCCTGCTGCTGGGCCCCACGGGCTCCGGCAAGACCCTGCTGGCGCAGACCCTGGCCCGGATGCTGAACGTCCCGTTCGCCATCGCCGACGCGACGGCGCTCACGGAGGCGGGCTACGTCGGCGAGGACGTCGAGAACATCCTGCTGAAGCTGATCCAGGCGGCGGACTACGACGTCAAGAAGGCCGAGACCGGGATCATCTACATCGACGAGATCGACAAGGTCGCGCGCAAGAGTGAGAACCCGTCCATCACACGGGACGTGAGCGGCGAGGGCGTGCAGCAGGCCCTGCTGAAGATCCTGGAGGGCACGACGGCCTCGGTGCCGCCGCAGGGCGGCCGCAAGCACCCGCACCAGGAGTTCATCCAGATCGACACGACGAACGTGCTGTTCATCGTGGGCGGCGCCTTCGCCGGGCTGGAGAAGATCATCGAGTCCCGGGCGGGCGCGAAGGGCATCGGCTTCGGCGCGACGATCCGCTCCAAGCGGGAGCTGGAGGCCAAGGACCAGTTCCAGGACGTCATGCCCGAGGACCTGGTCAAGTTCGGCATGATCCCGGAGTTCATCGGCCGCCTGCCGGTCATCACCTCCGTGCACAACCTGGACCGCGAGGCCCTGCTCCAGATCCTGGTCGAGCCGCGCAACGCCCTGGTGAAGCAGTACCAGCGCCTGTTCGAACTCGACGGCGTGGAGCTGGACTTCGAGCGTGAGGCCCTGGAAGCCATCGCCGACCAGGCCATCCTCCGCCAGACCGGCGCCCGCGGACTGCGCGCCATCATGGAGGAGGTGCTGATGTCCGTGATGTACGAGGTCCCGTCCCGCAAGGACGTCGCCCGGGTCGTCATCACCGCCGACGTCGTCCACTCCAACGTCAACCCGACGCTGATCCCGCGGGACGCGCGGGGGCGGGGGACGGGCGAGCAGAAGTCCGCCTAGCTCGGCGCACCCGAAGGGGCCCCGGTCGACCGACCGGGGCCCCTTCGGTGCCGACGCGGCGTCAGGCCTTGACGCGCACCTCGGGGCGGAGCTTCGTGGTGATGTCGACCGCGACGTCCTTCGTCACGCCCTTGGTGGTGTCACCGGGGGAGACCATGACGAGGGTGCTGTAGTCGGCCCAGGCGCAGAACCAGTCCGTCTTCTCCTTCTTCGTCGTCGGGTCCGTCGCCTTGGCGGCCTGGCACTTCATGACGGCGCCGTCGATGTCGGCCGCCTCGGGCTCCCCGACCAGTTCGGTGTCGACGCCGCTGCCGGAGTCCTCCTGGGCGGTCTTCTCGAAGTTGGCGAAGAAGGTGTCGAGGGCGGCCTCGGGGTCCTCGATGTCTCCGTAGGCGCCGGCGAAGGTGAGGCCCTTGGCCGCGGCGAGCTCGCTCGGGTCGGGCGCGGTGCTCGGGTCGGCGGGGTCGTAACCGGTCAGGTCCGCCGTGGAGTACACGCCGATGAGGGTCTTGCCGTTCTTGACGCCGCTCTGCTCCAGCTCCGCCACGGACTCGTCGCCCGCGCTCGCACCGTCGTCGGAGAAACGCTGGTACTCGGTGAGCACGGTCGTGGGCGTGGTCAGCTTGTGGGCGCCGTCGTCCTCCAGGCCGCCCGCGCCGCCGCCCCCGGCGAGCACGAAGTACGCGCCCACCGCGATCGCCGCCACGACCGCCACCGCGCCGATGACGAGCCCGGTCTTCTTGCGGCCGCCGCCCGGCGCCGGCGGCATCGGGGCGCCGCCGTAGGGGGCCTGGCCGTAGGGGGCCTGACCGTAGGGCGGCTGCTGGCCGTAGGGAGGCTGGCCGCCGTACGGCGGGGTCTGCGGCGGCACGCCCTGCGGGGGCTGCTGGGGGTAGCCGTACCCCGGCTGCGGCGGGGTGGGCTGCTGGGGGTAGCCGTAGCCGGGCTGGGGTGCCTGCGGCTGCTGGCCGTACGGCCCCGGCTGGCCGTACGGACCGGGCTGCTGGGGCTGCCCGCCGTACGGGCCCGGCTGGTTGTAGCTCATTCCTGGGTTCCCCTCCAGATGCTTATGTGTTCCTGACATCCTGGCCCAGCCACGGGCCACGCACCGCATCGGGGTTGCCACCGTTACAAAGGAATCGGGTTTCGGGACCACGCGGTGACACCCCTAAACTGACCCCGTGACCGACAACGCTCAGCAGCAGCCACCAGCGCCCAGCACCGAACTGCCGACCCAGTACACGCCGGCCGAGGTAGAGGGGACGCTGTACGAGCGCTGGGTGGAGCGGGGTTACTTCGAGGCGGACGCGAAGAGCGACAAGCCGCCGTTCACGGTCGTCATCCCGCCGCCGAACGTCACCGGCAGCCTGCACCTCGGGCACGCGTTCGAGCACACGCTGATCGACGCGCTGACCCGCCGCAAGCGGATGCAGGGCTTCGAGACGCTGTGGCAGCCGGGCATGGACCACGCCGGCATCGCCACGCAGAACGTCGTCGAGCGGGAGCTGGCCAAGGAGGGCAAGTCCCGCCACGACCTCGGCCGCGAGGCGTTCGTCGAGCGCGTCTGGCAGTGGAAGGCCGAGTCCGGTGGCCAGATCTCCGGCCAGATGCGCCGCCTCGGCGACGGCGTCGCCTGGTCGCGTGAGCGCTTCACCATGGACGAGGGCCTGTCCCAGGCCGTCCAGACCATCTTCAAGCGGCTCTACGACGACGAGCTGATCTACCGCGCCGAGCGCATCATCAACTGGTGCCCGCGCTGCCTGACGGCCATCTCGGACATCGAGGTGGAGTACCAGGACGACGACGGCGAGCTCGTCTCCATGAAGTACGGCGAGGGGGACGACACCATCGTCGTCGCCACCACCCGCGCCGAGACCATGCTCGGCGACACCGCCGTCGCCGTGCACCCCGAGGACGAGCGGTACCGGCACCTGGTCGGCAAGCTCATCAGGCTGCCGCTGACCGACCGCTCCATCCCGGTCGTCGCCGACGAGCACGTCGACCCCGAGTTCGGCACCGGCGCCGTCAAGGTGACCCCGGCGCACGACCCGAACGACTTCGAGATCGGCCAGCGGCACGACCTGCCGGCCATCACGGTCATGGACGAGCACGCGGTCATCACCGCGCACGGCCCCTTCCAGGGCCTGGACCGGCTGGAGGCCCGCTCGGCGATCGTCGCCGCGCTGCGCGCCGAGGGCCGGATCGTCGCCGAGAAGCGGCCGTACGTCCACTCCGTGGGCCACTGCTCGCGCTGCAAGACCACCATCGAGCCGCGCCTGTCCATGCAGTGGTGGGTCAAGGTCGGCCCGCTCGCCAAGGCCGCCGGCGACGCGGTCCGCGAGGGCAAGGTCGCCATCCACCCGCAGGAGATGGAGAAGCGGTACTTCGACTGGGTCGACAACCTGCACGACTGGTGCATCTCGCGGCAGTTGTGGTGGGGCCACCGCATCCCGGTCTGGTACGGCCCGAACGGCGAGGTCGTCTGCGTCGGCCCCGACGAGGAGCCGCCCGCCGGCGAGGGCTGGCACCAGGACTCCGACGTCCTGGACACCTGGTTCTCCTCCGGCCTGTGGCCGTTCTCCACGCTGGGCTGGCCGGAGCGGACCGAGTCGCTCGCGAAGTTCTACCCGAACTCCGTCCTGGTCACCGGCTACGACATCCTCTTCTTCTGGGTCGCCCGGATGATGATGTTCGGCCTCTACGCGATGGACGGCACCCCGCCGTTCCACACCATCGCGCTGCACGGCATGGTCCGTGACCAGAACGGCAAGAAGATGTCGAAGTCCTTCGGGAACGTCGTCAACCCGCTGGACTGGATGGACAAGTACGGCTCCGACGCCCTGCGCTTCACCCTGGCGCGCGGCGCCAACCCGGGCGTGGACGTGCCCATCGGCGAGGACTGGGTCCAGGGCTCGCGCAACTTCGCCAACAAGATCTGGAACGCCACCCGCTTCGCGCTGATGAACGGCGCGACGGTCGAGGGCCCGCTGCCGGACGCGTCCAGGCTGTCGTCCACCGACCGGTGGATCCTGTCCCGGCTGAACTCGGTGGTCGCCGAGGTCGACGCGCACTACGAGGACTACCAGTTCGCGAAGCTCTCCGACGCGCTGTTCCACTTCGCCTGGGACGAGGTCTTCGACTGGTACGTCGAGCTGTCCAAGACCACCTTCCAGGCGGGCGGCGAGGCCGCCGAGGTCTCGCAGCGCGTCCTCGGCGAGGTGCTGGACGTCACCCTGCGCCTGCTGCACCCGGTGGTCCCCTTCGTCACGGAGACCCTGTGGACCACGCTGACCGGCGGCGAGTCGCTCGTGGTCGCCGAGTGGCCGGCCGCTGTGCGCGTTCCCGGTGCCGACGCACCGGGCGGCTTCCGCGACGCGGACGCCGAGCGGGAGATCGAGACCCTCCGGTCCGTGATCACCGAGGTCCGCCGCTTCCGCGCCGACCAGGGCCTCCAGCCCGGCCAGCGGGTCCCGGCCCGGCTGGGCCTGGACGGCACGGCGCTGGCCTCGCACGAGGCGGCCATCCGCCAGCTGCTGCGGCTCCAGCCGGAGGGCGAGGGCTTCTCGGCGACGGCGACCCTGCCGGTGGCGGGCGCCGAGGTCGCCCTGGACCTCTCCGGCGTGATCGACGTGGCCGCCGAGCGCAAGCGGCTCGCCAAGGACCTCGCCGTCGCCGAGAAGGAGAAGGCGCAGGCCACCGCCAAGCTCGGCAACGAGGCGTTCCTGTCCAAGGCCCCGGAGCCGGTGAAGGAGAAGATCCGCACCCGCCTCGCCAAGGCGGAGGAGGACATCGCCCGGATCGCGGCACAGCTGGAGAGGCTGCCGCAGGCGTGAAGCCGTGACGGAGGGTCCCCGGCGCCACACGGCGCCGGGGACCCTCCGTCAGCGACGCCCGGTGCGCCGTCGGCGCCGGGACCCTCACGTCCCTCAGGGGCGCGGGGAACTGCCCGAGCAGTCACCCCGCACCCGCACCCGCACGACCGGACAAGCCACCCCCGCCTCCGCCGGCGCGGCTCCGTAGACTGGGCCCCGTGAGCGACATCCCCGGCACCCCCGACACGCCCGACCCCTCGGACCCCCTCGACTCCTTCGACTCCTTCGACGAGATCATCGAGGCGGAGACGACCCGCGACCCCGACCTCGCGGTGATCGAGGCCGGCAGCCGCACCCTGCGGACCCAGGGCGCCCCGCCGGAGGCCGCCGTGCCGGCCCGTCCCGAGGACCCCGAGGTCGACAAGGCGCTGCGGGAGGTCGAGGCGGAGCTCGCGACGCGCTGGGGCGAGACCAAGCTGGAGCCGTCCGTCACCCGCATCGCCGCGCTGATGGACGTGCTGGGCGAGCCGCAGCGGACGTACCCCTCGATCCACATCACGGGGACCAACGGCAAGACCTCCACCGCCCGCATGGTCGAGGCCCTGCTGGGCGCCTTCGAGCTGCGCACCGGGCGGTACACCTCGCCCCACGTGCAGTCCGTCACCGAGCGGATCAGCCTGGACGGGGCGCCGATCTCCGCCGAGCGGTTCGTCGAGACGTACCAGGACATCAAGCCGTACGTCGAGATGGTCGACACCCGGCAGGAGTACCGGCTGTCCTTCTTCGAGGTGCTGACCGGGATGGCGTACGCCGCCTTCGCCGACGCGCCGGTCGACGTCGCCGTGGTCGAGGTGGGCATGGGCGGCAGCTGGGACGCCACCAACGTCATCGACGGTGACGTGGCCGTCGTGACGCCGATCGACCTCGACCACACCGACCGGCTCGGCGGGACGCCCGGCGAGATCGCCGGGGAGAAGTCCGGGATCATCAAGGCCGGCGCCACCGTGATCATGGCCCAGCAGCCGGTGGACGCCGCCCAGGTGCTGCTGAAGAAGGCCGTGGACGTCGACGCGGCCGTGGCCCGCGAGGGCCTGGAGTTCGGGGTCGTGGCGCGCCAGGTCGCCGTCGGCGGGCAGCTGCTGACGCTGCGCGGGCTCGGCGGCGAGTACACCGAGGTGTACCTCCCGCTGCACGGCGCCCACCAGGCGCACAACGCCGCCGTCGCGCTGGCCGCCGTGGAGGCGTTCTTCGGCGTCGGCGCGCAGCGCCCCCAGCCGCTGGACGTCGACACCGTGCGCAAGGCGTTCGCGGCCGTCGCCTCGCCGGGCCGGCTGGAGGTCGTACGGCGCTCGCCCACCGTCGTCCTGGACGCCGCGCACAACCCGGCGGGCGCCCGGGCCGCCGCCGAGGCGATCGGCGAGGCCTTCCAGTTCAGCCGGCTCATCGGGGTCGTCGGCGCCAGCGGCGACAAGAACGTGCGCGGGCTCCTCGAGGCTTTCGAGCCGGTGTTCGCGGAGGTCGTCGTCACCCAGAACTCCAGCCACCGCGCGATGGACGCCGACGAGCTGGCGGGCATCGCCGTCGAGGTGTTCGGTGAGGAGCGGGTCCAGGTGGAGCCGCGGCTGCCGGACGCGCTGGAGGCGGCGATCACGCTCGCCGAGGAGGAGGGCGAGTTCGCGGGCGGCGGCGTGCTCGTCACCGGATCCGTCATCACCGTCGGCGAGGCCCGACTGCTCCTGGGAAGGGGCTGAGTCCCCCATGCGTACACTCTGCGCTTCGACCCTGATCGGCGAGTTCTTCGTCATCGGCTTCGCCGGACTGGTCGCGATGAAGGATCCCGACCTGGCCGCGTCGACGGTCTGGACGGTCAGCGGCATCGCCATGTTCCTCTGCCTGGTGCTGTGCGGCCTGGCCACCCGGCCGGGCGGCGTGGCGCTGGGCTGGGCGCTGCAGCTCGGGCTCGTCGCCGCCGGTTTCGTGGTGCCCACGATGTTCTTCCTGGGGGCGATGTTCGCCGCGCTGTGGTGGGCCTCCGTCCACTACGGCAGGAAGATCGACGAGGCCAAGGCCCGCTTCGCCGCGCAGGCTGACACTGCGTGACGTACGCCCGGAAGGGCCCTGTAGCCTCATCACCCCGCACATCGCGTGATCCGAGAAGGAGCCTCGTCGTGACCCAGCGCACCCTCGTCCTGCTCAAGCCCGACGCCGTCCGTCGCGGCCTGACCGGCGAGATCATCAGCCGTATCGAGCGCAAGGCCGGCTGGCGGATCACCGCGCTGGAGCTGCGCGCCCTGGGCCAGGAGACCCTGGAGCAGCACTACGGCGAGCACCAGGGCAAGCCCTTCTACGAGCCGCTGGTGGAGTTCATGTCCTCCGGCCCGGTCGTGGCGCTGATCGTCGAGGGTGAGCGGGTCATCGAGGGGCTGCGCGCGCTGGCCGGCCCGACCGACCCGATCGCCGCCGCGCCCGGCTCCATCCGCGGCGACTACGGCGTGATCGTGCGTGAGAACCTCATCCACGCCTCCGACTCCGAGGAGTCGGCCGAACGCGAGGTGAAGATCTTCTTCCCCGGCCGGGCCTGACCCGTCGCCGAAGAAGCGGAGCGAGTTCACCGCAGGGTCCTTCTGAGGGACCGTCACCTCCGCACACCGCCTGACCTGGGACGGCCGCTCATTTCCGGCCGTCCCGCCGCATATCCGTGCCGATCGGGGGAACGAGTGCCCCCGATGGCCCGTCTCCACAAGCGGGGCGGCGCGCCATCTGATGACAATGGCGAAGACCCTCGCGCAGTGTTCGCGAAGGCGCGTCTACGATGGAAGCCTTCACGTCACAGCACCCACCTCGCCGACCTGAAAAGCTTTCAAAAGCTCCGCGGGTAGGCCAGACGAATCCTGATGGGGAACTCAATGTCGTTCATCGGCCGTGACATGGCTGTCGACCTCGGGACCGCCAACACGCTGGTGTACGTCAGGGGTCGCGGGATCGTACTCAACGAGCCGTCCGTCGTCGCGATCAACACCAACACCGGTGGCATCCTCGCGGTCGGTGCCGAAGCGAAGAAGATGATCGGGCGCACGCCCGGCAACATCGTTGCCGTCCGTCCGCTGAAGGACGGCGTGATCGCCGACTTCGAGATCACCGAGCGGATGCTCCGCTACTTCATCCTGAAGATCCACAAGCGGCGGTATCTGGCTCGTCCGCGGGTCGTCGTCTGTGTGCCCTCGGGCATCACGGGCGTCGAGCGCCGTGCCGTCATCGAGGCGTCGTCCCAGGCCGGCGCCCGGCAGGTGCACATCATCGAGGAGCCCATGGCGGCCGCCATCGGCTCCGGCCTGCCGGTCCACGAGGCCACGGGCAACATGGTGGTGGACATCGGCGGCGGCACCACGGAGGTCGCGGTCATCTCCCTCGGCGGCATCGTCACCGCCCAGTCCATCCGGGTCGCGGGCGACGAACTGGACAACGCGATCATCCAGCACATCAAGAAGGAGTACTCGCTCCTGCTGGGTGAGCGCACGGCCGAGCAGATCAAGATCACGATCGGTTCGGCGTACGACCTCGACACCGACGAGCACACCGAAATCCGCGGCCGGGACCTGGTCTCCGGACTGCCCAAGACCGTCGTCATCTCGGCCGCCGAAGTGCGCAAGGCGATCGAGGAGCCCGTCAACGCGATCGTGGACGCGGTGAAGACGACGCTCGACAAGTGCCCGCCGGAGCTGTCCGGCGACATCATGGACCGCGGAATCGTTCTGACCGGCGGCGGAGCGCTGCTGCGCGGTCTGGACGAGCGGCTGCGCCGCGAGACCGGTATGCCGATCCACATCGCCGAGGACCCGCTGGACAGCGTGGCGCTCGGGTCCGGCAAGTGCGTCGAGGAGTTCGAGGCGCTCCAGCAGGTGCTGGACGCCCAGCCGCGCAGATGAGGCAACTCTTCGACTCCGCCGTACGGGACCATCGCCTCTCGTACGGCGGATCGTCGATATCGAGGCATAAGCTGCTCCGAACAGCCCGTGGGATTCCGCCGTCCGGCTTCCCGTCGGGCCACCTGGATTTCCCGCATTCCTACGAGGAAGGGCACGGCCGCCGCACGTGAGGGACACACGAGAGAGCCGGCTGCTTCTGGTGCTGCTGGTCGCCATCGCGTTCGCGTTGATCACGGTGGACATCCGCGGCGGGGAGGACTCACCGGTCGACGGTGCCCGCGGTGCCGCGGCCGCGGTCTTCGGCCCGATCGAGAACGGCGTGTCGTCGGCGGTCGACCCGGTGGGCAACGCCATCACCGCCGTCCGTGACTCCGGCCAGCGCCACGACCGGCTGGCCCAGCTGGAGCAGGAGAACGCGGCGCTGAAGGCGAAGCTCGGCAGCGACGACCGCAGCCGCAGCCGACTGCGGCAGCTCGACAACATGCTGAGGATCGCCGGCCAGGGCCAGTACGGCATCAAGGGCGCCGAGGTCATCGCGATAGGAGCGGCCCAGGGCTTCTCCTGGACCATCACCATCGACATCGGCGCCAACGACGGCATCAGGCGCGACATGACCGTCCTCAACGGCGACGGCCTGGTCGGCCGCGTCACCACCGTCGGCCCCGACACCGCGACCGTACTGCTCGCCAGCGACCCCGACTTCACCGTCGGCACGCGCATGGAGGGCAGCGACGAACTCGGGTTCGCCTCCGGGCAGGGCGACCGCCCGCTGCGCGTCGAACTCCTCAACGGCAAGGCCCAGATCAAGAAGGGCGACCGGCTGGTCACCTTCGGCTCGCAGGCCGACCGGCCGTTCGTGCCCGGCGTCCCGGTCGGCGTGGTCTCCCGCGTCGACCCCTCCGGCGGCGACCTGACCCGCACGCTGTACGTCACGCCGTTCGTCAGCTTCAGCAAACTCGACATCGTCGGGGTCGTCGTGCAGACGCCCGAGCGGGACCCGCGCGACACGGTGCTGCCGGCCAGGCCCAGGCCCACGCCGACGCCGACCGTGACGGTGACCGTGACGCCGGGGGCGCAGGACGCCGAGGCGCCCGCCGACGCCCCCGGCGAGGGCGAGTCCCAGCAAGAGCAAGACCAGTAGGGGGAGCTGTACCCATGCGCTTGAACCGGATCCTGCTCTCCTCCACCCTGGTCGTCGTCGCCCTGGTGCTCCAGGTGTGCGTCCTGGCCCGGCTGCACCTGCCGGGCGCCGTCCCCGATGTGGTGCTGCTCGCCGTGGTGGCCTTCGCGCTGGTCTACGGCCACGTCGGCGGCGCCCTGATCGGCTTCGGCGCCGGGCTCCTCGCCGACCTGGCCCCGCCCGCCGACCACGCCGCCGGCCGCTACGCGCTGGTGCTGTGCGTCATCGGCTACCTCGCGGGCCTGGTCAAGCCGGAGAACGGCCAGCTGAAGTCGGCCAGCGGACCGATGGCGGTGGTGGTCGCCGCCGCGATCGGCAGCACCCTGCTGTACGCCGGGGTCGGCGCCCTCGTCGGCGACACCGCCGCCCGCCATGTCGGGCTGCCCGGCCTGCTGTTCACCGCCGCCCTGTACGACCTGCTGCTCGCGCCCTTCGTCGTGCCCGGCCTGATGGCACTGGCCCGGCGCGCGGACAACGACCCGCTGGAGGCCAACGCGTCGGCCAAGGCGACCGACATCTCCTCCGGCTGGCTCTCCTCCGGCACCGGACTGCGCATCGGCGGCCGGCGCGGCGGGCTCGGCACCCTGAAGGTGAA
The DNA here is from genome assembly GCF_042430725.1 of Streptomyces cinereospinus. Taxonomy (NCBI): domain Bacteria; kingdom Bacillati; phylum Actinomycetota; class Actinomycetes; order Kitasatosporales; family Streptomycetaceae; genus Streptomyces; species Streptomyces cinereospinus. Next base: position 27,655 of record NZ_JBHMCY010000053.1, read on the forward strand.
GGCGGCCAGAGCGCGGGTGGCCCGCGCCGGGCGCATCAAGGGGGTCAAGCGGCTGTGAGGCCAGGGCAGTTCACCCGAACGAGGGAGCTCGGGCGGAACCCGGCCGCGCGGGCCGGCCGTTCATCACTCGTACCCGCACACGCGTACGCGCTCTGAGAGGGGGAGGAAGCCGCAGTGACCAACATTCCCGAGACCGGACGGACCCAACGGGTCCAGACCAGGCTCGTCGTCATCCAGATCCTCGTCCTCTCCCTGCTGGCCACCCTCGGCGGCCGGCTGTGGTACCTCCAGATCCGCGAGGGCGACGCCTACGCCAAGGAGGCCTCCGGCAACCACGTGCAGCAGGTCGTCCAGCCCGCCGTGCGCGGCTCGATCCTGGACGCGCGCGGAGTGGCGCTCGCCGACAACGAGACCCGGCTGGTGGTGTCCGCCTCCCGCACCGACCTGCTGAAGATGAAGGACGACGGCAAGGGCGTCCTGACCAAGCTCGCCGGTGTGCTGGGCATGACGCCCAAGGAGGTCACGGAGAAGGTGCGGCTGTGCGACGCCGAGACGCCGCAGCCGTGCTGGAACGGCTCGCCGTACCAGCCGATCCCCATCACCGACGAGGCCACCCCGCGCCAGGCCCTGCAGATCCGCGAGCGCGCCGAGGACTTCCCCGGCATCACCGCCGAACCGCAGGCCGTGCGCCGCTACCCGAGCCCGGGCCAGGCCAACACCGCCCAGGTGCTCGGCTACCTCTCCCCGGTCACCGACCAGGAGATCCAGCAGGCCCAGGACACCGACTCGCCCTACCTGCGCTCCGACATGGTCGGCCGCAGCGGCCTGGAGCGCACCTACGACCGGCAGTTGCGCGGCAAGGCCGGCGTCACCCGCTACGAGGTGGACAACCTCGGCCGGGTCATCGGCCAGGCCGAGTCGGACGCCGCCGAGCCCGGCTCCAACCTGGTCACCAGCATCGACGCGCGGGTGCAGCGGGTCGCGGAGTTCGAGCTGAACGAGGCGATGAAGGCCGCCCGCAAGGAGTGGGACCGCAACACCAACGAGCGGTACAAGGCCGACTCGGGGGCGGTGGTGGTCATGGAGGCCAAGACCGGCCGGATCGTCGCCATGGCGTCCAACCCGACCTACGACCCCAACGCCTGGGTCGGCGGCATCTCCGCCCAGGACTACGCCCGGCTCACCGGCAAGCAGTCCAACTACCCGCTGCTCAACCGGGCCATACAGGGTCAGGCAGCCCCCGGCTCGATCTTCAAGGTGGTCTCCACCGCCGCCGCCGTCCAGGCCGGCTACGCGTTCGACGGCCGCTACAACTGCTCCAGCGCCTACTCGGTCGGCGGCCAGGTCTTCAAGAACTTCGAGTCCCAGAACCACGGCCCGATCGACCTCGGCCGCGCCCTGGAGGTCTCCTGCGACACCGTCTACTACGCACTCGCGCACAGCGAGTGGAAGAAGGACGGCGGCATCAACCCCAAGGGCCGGCCGAAGGACCACTTCTTCCAGGCCGCCCACCAGTTCGGCCTCGGCAAGGAGACCGGCATCGACCTGCCCAACGAGGTCACCGGCCGCGTCCCGGACCGCCAGTGGAAGCAGGACTACTGGGAGGCCAACAAGGACGCCTGGTGCAAGACCGGCAAGAAGGACGGGGACTACGTCCAGCGGATCTCCTACGAGAACTGCCTCGAAGGCAACAAGATGCGCGCCGGTGACGAGATCAACTACTCCATCGGCCAGGGCGACACACTGGTGACGCCGATTCAGATGGCGACGATCTACGCGGCCATCTCCAACGGCGGCACGCTCTACGACCCGACCGTCGGCAAGGCGATCATCAGCGCCGACGGCAAGCGGGTCAGCGAGATCGCCCCCGAGTCGCACGGCAGGCTGCCGGTGACCCAGCAGACGCTGGCCCAGATGGACGAGGCGCTGGAGGGCGTCGCCACCCGGGGCACGGCGGCGTGGCGGTTCGGCGGCTGGCCGCAGGACAAGATCCCGATGCACGCCAAGACCGGTACGGCGGAGGTCTACGGCAAGCAGACCACCTCGTGGTTCGCCACCTACACCGACGACTACGCGATCGTGATGACGATCTCGCAGGGCGGTACGGGTTCGGGCGCCTCGGGACCGGCCGTGCGCAACATCTACGACGCGCTGTACGGCGTCTCCGACGACGGCACCATCACCCAGCGGAACGCCCTGCTGCCCACCCCGCTCAAGAGCCTGCCGAAGATCCAGGCGGACGGTTCGATCATCGCGCCGAGGATCTCCGAGGACCCGGCGAAGGACGCGCAGGCCGGCCAGAAGGTCCCGGAGGACCAGGGCGGGCAGGTGCAGGCGGCGACCGTGCAGACGCCGCCCGAGGGCAGCCGCGACACACGCCGCCGGCAGCGCCGCCGGGGCGGCCGCGGCCACCGCGGCCGCCGAGGGACGCTCAGCCGAAGGATGCTCACATGACGGGCGCGAACAGCTTCCACGTCTCCGGTTACGGCCCCGAACGCGCGGGCTGGACCCGGCTGTTCGCCCGGGACTCGCCGGCCCGGCGGCTGGACTGGCCGATACTGCTCTCGGCGCTGGTGCTGTCCATGATCGGCGCGGTCCTGGTGTACTCGGCGACCCGCAACCGCACCGAGATCAACCAGGGCGACCCGTACTACTTCCTGGTCCGCCACCTGCTGAACACCGGCATCGGCTTCGGGCTGATGCTCGGCACGGTCTGGCTCGGCCACCGCACCCTGCGCGGCGCGGTCCCGATCCTGTACGGCGCGTCCGTCTTCCTGGTGCTGATGGTGCTGACCCCGCTCGGCACCACCGTCAACGGCGCCCACTCGTGGATCGCGGTCGGCGGCGGCTTCTCGCTCCAGCCGTCGGAGTTCGTGAAGGTCACGATCATCCTCGGGATGGCGATGCTGCTGGCGGCCCGGGTCGACGCGGGCGACAAGCCGTACCCGGACCACCGCACGGTCTTGCAGGCGCTCGGTCTGGCCACCGTGCCGATGATGATCGTGATGCTCATGCCCGACCTCGGGTCGGTCATGGTGATGGTGGTGATCGTGCTGGGCGTGCTCCTGGCGTCCGGCGCGTCGAACCGGTGGGTCTTCGGGCTGCTGGGCACGGGCGCCCTGGGCGCCGTCGCCGTCTGGCAGCTGCACATCCTCGACGAGTACCAGATCAACCGCTTCGCCGCGTTCGCCAACCCGGACCTCGACCCGGCGGGCGTCGGCTACAACACCAACCAGGCGCGCATCGCGATCGGTTCGGGCGGACTGACCGGGTCGGGCCTGTTCCAGGGTTCGCAGACCACCGGCCAGTTCGTGCCCGAGCAGCAGACGGACTTCGTGTTCACCGTCGCGGGCGAGGAACTCGGCTTCGTCGGTGGCGGACTGATAATCCTTCTGCTGGGTGTGGTGCTGTGGCGGGCCTGCCGCATCGCGCTGGAGACGACCGAACTGTACGGCACGATCGTCGCGGCCGGGATCGTGGCCTGGTTCGCCTTCCAGTCCTTCGAGAACATCGGCATGACCCTGGGCATCATGCCGGTCACCGGTCTGCCGCTGCCCTTCGTCTCCTACGGCGGATCGTCGATGTTCGCGGTCTGGGTGGCGGTCGGGCTGCTGCAGTCGATCCGGGCGCAGAAACCCATGTCGGCGTGAGGCCCACCGCGCTTCGGCCCCGGGGCGCCCTGCCGTAGCGGCCCGAATCGCACTAGATTCTTTTTATGGCGGATACGAAGCGTGAGATCGAGCGCAAGTACGAGTCCGATGACGGTGGGCTGCCCGACCTGACCGGCGTCGCCGGGGTGGCGAACGTCCTCGACCAGGGCGTGACCGAGCTGGACGCCGTCTACTACGACACCGCCGACGAGCGGCTGGCGGCCTCCTCGGTCACCCTGCGCCGCCGCACCGGCGGCTCGGACGCCGGATGGCATCTGAAGCTGCCGGTCGCCGACGGGGTCCGGGACGAGATCCACGAGCCGCTGTCCGACCAGGTGCCCTCCACGCTCGGCGCGCTCGTCCGCTCCCGGGTGCGCGACGCCGAGCTGACTCCCGTGGTGCGGCTGCGGTCGACGCGTGACGTGCGCCACCTGGTCGACACCGACGGACGGCTGCTGGCCGAGGTCAGCGTGGACGCGGTGCGGGCCGAGCGGCTCACCGGGGGCGGCGGGCGGGCCGAGTGGACCGAGATCGAGGTCGAACTGGCCGACGACGGGGATCCGGCGTTCCTCGGCAAGGTCGACAAGCGGCTGCGCAAGGCCGGGGTGCGGCCCGCCGAGTCGCCCTCCAAGCTGGCCCGGGCACTGGCCGAGACCGGCGGCCGGGGGCAGCCCCGCACGGAGGACCGGGCCGCGCCGGTCACCGCGGGCGAGCACGTGCTGGCGTACGTGCGGGCCCAGCGGGACGCGATCGTCGCGCTCGACCCGGCCGTGCGCCGGGACGCGGCGGACGCGGTGCACGACATGCGGGTCGCCACCCGCCGGATGCGCAGCACCTTCCGGTCGTACCGCAAGGTGCTGGACCGGGCCGTCACCGATCCCGTGGGTGCCGAGCTGAAGTGGCTGGCGGGCGAGCTCGGCGCGGAGCGCGACCAGGAGGTGCTGTCCGAGCGGATCGGCGACAGCGTCGGGGAACTGCCGCCCGAGCTGGTCGCCGGGCCGGTCCGCGACCGGCTGCGCACCTGGTCGCGGGCGCGCGGTGAGCAATCCCGCCGGCAAATCACCGACGTGCTGAACGGGCCGCGCTATCTGGCGCTGCTGACCTCGCTGGACGCGCTGCTCGCCGACCCGCCGCTGCGCCGGGCGGCGGCCGGGAAGCCGTCGAAAGTGCTCGCCAAGGCCGTGCACAAGGCCTACGGCGTGCTGTCCGGGCTGGTCGAGCAGGCTCTCGACACCCCGCCCGGGCGCGACCGTGACGTGGCGCTGCACGAGGCGCGCAAGAAGGCCAAGCGGGCCCGGTACGCGGCGGAGGCGGCGGACCCCGCGCTCGGCAGGCCGGCGTCCGGCCTGGTGTCGTCGCTGAAGAGCCTGCAGAAGCTGCTCGGCGAGCACCAGGACAGCGTGATGAGCCGGGAGGCGCTGAAGGAACTGGCCGAACAGGCGCGTGCGGCCGGGGAGAACGGCTTCACGTACGGCCTGCTGTACGCCAGGGAGGAGCAGCGGGCGGCCGAGGTGGAGCGGGAGCTGCCGGGTGTGTGGAAGGAGACCGGGAGCGCGGCCGGGATCTGAGCGTACGGACGGGGGTCCCGGCCGCGTTAGGCTTGGTGGTCAGCCCCGTCCGCTCACGAAAGTCCCGCGATGTCTGTCGAGTCGGTTTTCCCGCAGCTCGAAGCCCTGCTCCCGCATGTGCAGAAGCCGATCCAGTACGTCGGTGGAGAACTCAACTCCACCGTCAAGGACTGGGACGCCTGTGACGTGCGCTGGGCGCTCATGTACCCGGACGCGTACGAGGTGGGCCTGCCCAACCAGGGCGTCATGATCCTCTACGAGGTCCTCAACGAGCGTGAGGGCGTCCTGGCCGAGCGGACGTACAGCGTGTGGCCGGACCTGGAGGCGCTGATGCGGGAGCACGGCGTCCCGCAGTTCACCGTGGACAGCCACCGTCCGGTGAAGGCGTTCGACGTGCTCGGCGTGAGCTTCTCCACGGAGCTGGGCTACACCAACCTGCTGACGGCGCTGGACCTGTCCGGAGTCCCCCTCGAAGCCAGGGACCGTACGGTCGACGACCCGATCGTCATGGCCGGCGGCCACGCGGCCTTCAACCCCGAGCCGATCGCCGACTTCATCGACTGCGCGGTGATCGGCGACGGCGAGCAGGCCGTGCTGGAGGTCACCGACATCATCCGCGCCTGGAAGGCCGAGGGCCGCCCGGGCGGCCGCGAGGAGCTGCTGTTCCGGCTGGCGCGGACGGGCGGGGTGTACGTCCCCGGCTTCTACGACGTCGAGTACCTGCCGGACGGGCGGATCGCGCGGGTCGTGCCGAGCAAGTCGGGTGTGCCGTGGCGCGTGTCCAAGCACACGGTGATGGACCTGGACGAGTGGCCGTACCCGAAGCAGCCGCTGGTGCCGCTGGCGGAGACGGTGCACGAGCGGATGTCCGTGGAGATCTTCCGCGGTTGCACGCGCGGCTGCCGCTTCTGCCAGGCCGGCATGATCACCCGCCCGGTGCGTGAGCGGTCCATCACCGGCATCGGCGACATGGTCGACAAGGGCCTGAAGGCGACCGGCTTCGAGGAGGTGGGCCTGCTGTCGCTGTCCTCGGCCGACCACTCCGAGATCGGTGACATCGCCAAGGGCCTGGCCGACCGCTACGAGGACGACAAGATCGGCCTGTCGCTGCCGTCGACCCGCGTGGACGCCTTCAACATCGACCTGGCCAACGAGCTGACCCGCAACGGCCGCCGGTCCGGTCTGACCTTCGCGCCCGAGGGCGGCTCCGAACGGATCCGCAAGGTCATCAACAAGATGGTCTCCGAGGACGACCTGATCCGGACCGTCGCGACGGCGTACGGCAACGGCTGGCGGCAGGTGAAGCTGTACTTCATGTGCGGTCTGCCGACCGAGACCGACGAGGACGTGCTCCAGATCGGCGACATGGCCACGCGTGTCATCCAGAAGGGCCGCGAGGTCTCCGGTTCGAACGACATCCGCTGCACGGTGTCGATCGGCGGTTTCGTGCCCAAGCCGCACACGCCGTTCCAGTGGGCGCCGCAGTTGTCCGCCGAGGAGACGGACGCCCGGCTGACCCGGCTCCGCGACAAGATCCGCGGCGACAAGAAGTACGGCCGCTCGATCGGCTTCCGCTACCACGACGGCAAGCCGGGCATCGTCGAGGGCCTGCTCTCCCGCGGCGACCGGCGGATCGGCGCGGTCATCCGCGCCGTGTACGAGGACGGCGGCCGCTTCGACGGCTGGCGCGAGCACTTCTCCTACGACCGCTGGATGGGGTGCGCGGACAAGGCGCTGGCCCGGTTCGGCGTGGACGTCGACTGGTACACGACGCGTGAGCGGACCTACGAGGAGGTCCTGCCCTGGGACCACCTCGACTCCGGGCTCGACAAGGACTGGCTCTGGGAGGACTGGCAGGACGCCCTCGACGAGACCGAGGTCGAGGACTGCCGCTGGACACCGTGCTTCGACTGCGGGGTGTGCCCGCAGTTCGACACATGGCCACAAGTAGGACCGACGGGCAAGAAGCTGCTTCCGCTTGAGGTCAAGAAGTAGCCGTGACCAGCGGCGATGCCGTCCAGAGGATGGCTGAGACGCTCGCTGGCATGAGCGAGGCGGAGCGTGCCGAGATTCTTCGAGGGCTCGGGACGAAGGGGCGCGAGCAGGCTTCCCGCCCTGTGCGGCGCACGCCGCTCCCTGCTCCTCGGCAAGATCCGGGCATCGTCTCGGCGGTCGAGTGGGTGTAGCTGAAGAGAGGCGTCCGGGCAGTCACAGCCGGGCGCCTCTCGCCTGTCCTGAGTGAGGCGGGCTCACCGGCTGCGAGAGGGGCTGTACGCCCCCACCGGGTCGGATGTCACCCTCGGGGGCTGTTCGCCCGGCACGCGCCCGCGTGGCGGTCCTGGGCAAGGCTCAGCCCCCGGCCCGGCGGGTATGCACCGCTCGCTCCGGGGGCTGTCTCAAGGGGCCAGGATCAGGAGGCAGCCTTCTCGATGGCCTCGAAGATGTCGGCGTCGGTCTCCTGCTGCCACTTCGGGAGGTCGGGCCAGTCGGCGACGTAGCCGGGCTTCGGGTCCTCGAAGTGCTTGAACATCTGAGCGGTCCAGCAGGTCGCGACGAACCGGCCCTTCTGCTCCCGGGACAACCGGGCAGCGTGGCCACTGCTGATCTCGATGAACTGGCGGACCTGCTCGTAGACAGAGCCTGCGGCGTCGCGCTCCCACTGCGGGGTGTCGTCCCACGGGGTCACGTAGCCGGGCTTCGGCTCGCCTGGGAAGTGCTGGTGGACGCCCGTAATCCACGCTTCCCGGAACAGTCGTGCACCATCGATCTGCGACATGCCATCCCCTCTCGTCACTGCGTGCTCAGCGTGGCGATCTCTGCCCCCAGCTCCGCTACGCGGTGGTCCCCGGCCAGGGGGCCGAACTCGCTGCACAGGGCTTGGAGTCTACGGGCGACGTAGCCCGAGGCTGAGGCTTGCGCCAACTGGATGGCTTCCCGCCCGTACAGGACGACTTGTTCGGGGTCACGTCGCTTGGCACCGATGGCGGCGAGATCAGCCAGCACGGCACCCCTGCGCCGGTAGGACTGTCCGGACGCAAGCGCGGTCTGTTGCAGCGCTTCGGTCAAGGTCTCCTCTGCCAGGTCGAGGCGGCCGAGCTGGACGTACCGTGCCCCCCGTTCCTCCGCCAACCGGGTGCCATCGAAGCGCAGCCATCCACCGTTGGTGCTGTCCGTGGTCAGGTCCCTGACCCTCTCCGCCTGGTCGAGTGCCCGTTCACACCCGGTCAGGTCTCCGAGGCCGGCATACGCCTCGGCCTGCACTGAGGCGACCCAGTGCCGCGTAGCGAGGGTGCTGTCTCCCCTGCTTGCCAGTCTCTCGGCCAGTGACAGGAGCTGCGCAGCCTGACGGTATCGCTGCTCCGACATGTCCACGTAGGCGTGCCGCACCAGGGCACAGGCCCACAGGTCGAAGGCTCCGGCATCCTTGCTGACGGAAGCTGCCAGGGCGTAGGACGCTGCCGCGTCGGTGTACCGGTTGGCGTCGAAGGCGACTTCTCCGGCGAGCTGGAAGAGGTCGGCTGCCGCGTTCAGGAGTGGCCGGGAGTTGCCTCGGGTGTCCGCTGCCAGGGCTTCGTTCAGGGTGGTGAGCTGGTCGCGGACGATGGGGTAGACGGAGCCCTTCGAGCGGGCCAGTTGGTAGACCTGCCACAGGTGGCCGTTCATCCGCGCGAAGTCGGATGGTGCGCCCCTGCGCACCCCGTCCGTGAGGGCTTCGGCCTCGTCCAGCGGCAGGGTTGTGAGGGCTCCGCTGACGGTGAGGATGCGGAGGAATTCGCGGCGGATCATGTCGTCGGGGTCTCCCGCGCCTGGGTGGTCACTGGACTGCTGCCCTGTGGCCTCCTGGCTGGCTGCTCGTGGCTGCGGCAGGAGGACGTCAAGCTCGATGAGAGTGACTTGGAGGGCACTGGCCAAGCCCCGTCGCTGGGGTGGCTGGGGTTCGATCCTGCCGCTCTCCCAGCGTCCGACCGTTGTTCGGTCTACCCCGAGTAACTGAGCCAACTTCTCCTGACTGTAGCCCAGGGTCTTGCGCCGTTCCGCCAGTCCCATCAGGGCCCCTTCCCATGACCTGAACCTGCGTCGTTGCCGTGCACGGATCTGCGTCAAGACTGCCGCATCGATGCCGTGGTGAGTCCCGACTCCCGGCGGTTTCCTTGGGGTTGTCGCAAACGGCACGGGCGAGAACCTGCGGAAGGGCGCGGACATGGGAATGCAGAACGGCATGGGGAACGATGGTTTCGGCTCCACTCGGGCTGTAGACCTCGGCACTGACCGCCGCGTTCTCATGAGCCTTCGGGTATCCCGTGACTCCGGTCGCACCTGGGAGCAGAGCACCAGGGTTCGAGAGGGTGACCCGTTCGTCATCCTTTCCGACCCGGGCCGATACCCGCCCTGCGCGTGTGCCCGCTGCACGGGGCACGACGCGCTGTCCGCCACTTCGCTGCGCCCGGCTGGCATCGAGCCGAGGACGGCGTGAGGTCTGGCTTACGGAACTGGGTGCTGCGCCGATTCGGGCGGTATGCAGGTCCGCTCTACCTGGCCATGATCCTCGGCGGCTCGGCGGTGTTCCTCGCTGGAGCCCTTGCGGCGCGGTAGCTGCCTCGAAGGTTGCTGCCCTCCCGTTCCTCCCGCCGGATTCCCGGCGGGTGTTTCCGAGTAGAGAGGTAAGTCCGATGGTGGAAGAGAACACCGGTTCGGTGGCCCCCGAGGGGGGTGGCCTGCTCGTCGCGAAGCGCAAGATCGTGGCCGCGCGGACGCGTGCCGAGCAGGAGTCGGACGTCAGCGGTGGCCGTTCTGACGGCAACGACTGACGGGAGCGCCCGCGTTGCTTGACACAGCCTCGTGGGCGGGGCGTCTGGGCGGGGACACGTTCCTCGCCCAGACGTACCACCGCTCCTACGCGCACTTCCCTGGCGTTGCCGACACGGCGGGCCTGTTCTCCTGGGACGACCTGAATCGGATCATCGCCACACAGCGGCTGGAGCCGCCCCGGCTTCGCCTGTCGGCGGACGGCGAGATGGTCCCGCTCCACCGCTACGCCATCCCCACCACGAACCGCCGCGCGGTCACCTGGTCCCGCATCCTGCCGTCCGAATTCCATGCGCAGCTCAGGGACGGGGCGTCGCTGGTCCTCGATGCGGTCGAGAAGATCCACCCGCCCGTGGGCGTGGCTGCGGAGGGGCTGGCTCGCTTCCTCGGAACGTCCGTACAGGCCAACGTGTACGCGTCGTGGACCGAGCGGGAGGGCTTCGGCCGGCACTGGGACGACCACGACGTGGTGGTGGTCCAACTGCATGGCTCGAAGCGGTGGCGCCTGTGGGGCGTGACCCGCGAGGCACCCACCTTCCGGGACGTGGAATCGCCGGAGGAGCCGGAGGGCGACCCGGTGGCAGACCTCGTTCTGTCCCCGGGTGACGTGCTCTACCTGCCGCGCGGCTGGTGGCACTCGGTCACCGCAGACCAGGGGACAGAATCCCTTCACCTCACGTTCGGCATGGTCACGCACACGGGCGCGGACCTCATGCTCTGGGTCGTGGATCAGCTTCGGTCGTCTCTCGCACTGCGCGAGGACATCCCGCGTTTCGCCTCCCTGCCGGAACAGTCGGACTTCATCGAGGCCGTACGCCGCGAGGTGCTGGACATGATGGCGGACCCAAGGCTCGTGGAGCGGTGGGCGGAGTCCACCGACACGACCGACCTGGGTCACGCGATCCCCTCACTGCCGTACGTGGACGGGTTGCCCGCACGGCCGGAGGTCACGGTGAAGCTCACGGCCCCGAGGGGCCGCCTGACGGCGAACCCCGCGCACAGCACGGTCACGTTCTCGGCGGCCGGTACGGCCTGGGACTTCACCGAGTCCGCCGCTCCCGTCCTGGGCACGCTGCTGATCGGTCAGCCGGTCTCCCTGGGCACCCTGGCCGACTCCGCCGGACTGGACGTGAAGGACGTAGCCGAACTGGTCTGGGTCCTCATCGAGGGCCAGGCGGCTGCGGTCGTAGGGACGGGCCTGTGACCGCCGCTCTCTCCCTGGGGACATACCGCGTGCGTGCCGTCAGTCAGGCGGCACGCACCGCCCTGGCTGCCGGTAGCCCCTGGCTGGACACGGCACCCAACTACGCCCACGGCGGAGCACATGAGGAGCTGCGCCCGGTCCTCGGGGACTACCCCACCGTTCGGGTAGCCACGAAGACAGGGTTCTTCACGGAGGAGCAGGGGCGCACCGCGCTGGCTGAGGGTGCGCTCACCCGGGAGGAGGCGGCCGGTAGGCACAGCCTGGAACGGGGCTTCATCCGCTGGCAGACGGAGCGCTCGTTGGCTGTGCTCAGCCGCGCCGATCTGATCTTCGTGCACAACCCTGAGCACCACGGGCACGGCCTTGACCGTGCCGCTCTGCACTGGCGTGTACGGGAAGCCTTCACCGTGCTGGAGGAGTTCGCCCATGCGGGCAGGATCGGCGGGTACGGCGTCGCCACCTGGACGGGCCTGACCTCCGAAGCGTTCACAGTCCCCGAGTTGCTCGCCCTTGCCCAAGAGGCGGCCGGTTCGGCCGCACACCACTTCACGGGGTTGCAGATGCCCGTCAGTCTGATCATGGATGACCTGATCAGGCAGGCACTCGACGGCGGCGGACCGCTGGTGCAGGCGAAGGATGCTGGGCTGATCACGTTCGGCTCCGCCCCACTGCATGGCGGCGAACTCCTGGATGCCATGACACCCGAACTCGTGAACTTCATCCGCCCCGGCCTGTCGGCCGCAGCCGCTGCCCTGCTGGCTGCCGGATCGTGCCCCGGCCTCGATGTCGTCCTGACTTCCGCGAGCACCCGCGAACACTGGGACGATGCGGCGAAGGCTCTGGCTGCGCCCCTGACGGCCGAGGAACTGAGGAGGGTGACCGATGAACTCGCCACCGAGTGAGGACGTACAGACCCTGATGGAGGCCGCTCACGACCGTGCGGCCAAGGCTCTCGGCCTCACGTGTACGGGGCCGCTGGCATGGGGGTTCCAGGGTGTCACCCTCGGTCGGCAGGCAGGGGACCGCTGGGTACGGGTGAGCCGGACGGTGAAGGGGAACGCGGGCAGGAAGCAGGGAGAGGGGATCGTGGGCGCATCCCTGCTGGTGCCTGACGCGGTCCCGCGTCCGCGCCTGTACGACGTGCACGACTGGACTGACGGGGAGTGGGCCTTCGAGGCCGAAGTCCTCGACTACGTGACGCACCCCGTTGTGTCCCCAGAGCGGGCCGACCTCGGCCACGATCCCGCCTTGCCTGACGAGTGGTGGGCCGAACTGCGCCGAGCCCTGGCCGTGCTCGCGGAGGCGGAGGGAGCGAAGGTCACTGTCCGGGACGAGTGGATCGAACGCGCCTTCCCCCAGTTCCTCGGCATCCCTGCTCCTGCCAAGGTCCAGCGGGTGACCGGTCACGGTGACCTGCACTGGGGCAACCTCACGACCATGCCCCTGACCCTGCTGGACTGGGAGCGGTGGGGCCGCGTGCCCTACGGCTACGACGCGGGTCTCCTCCACGCGAACAGCCTGCTCGTCCCCGACGTGGCGGACCGTATCCGGCTGGAGTTCGCTGCGGTCCTGGACACCCCCGCCGGCCGAGTCGGGGAGCTTGCGGCTCTGGCGGAGATGCTGCAAGCCGTAGCCCGTGGCTGGTACCCGGAACTGGCCCCGCGCCTACTTGCCCGCGCAGAGTCCCTCACGGGTGTTCGGCCCCCGGTCCCGGTGCACTCCGAGGTCACTGCCTGAGAGTCCAACGCCAGTACCGGCCCCGCATGACAGAGGTCCCCGACGTGATGCCGGGGGCCTGTCTGTCTGTCTGTGTCCGTGTGCGCCCGTCTCAGGCGCTCTCTCCCAGGTGGCGGTACAACGTGGCACGGCCGATTCCCAGGGCCTTGGCGATGGCTGTGACGCTGTCTCCCCTGGCGTGCCGAGCACGGGCCACGGCAAGCGTGTCGTCGTCCACCACGGACGGACGCCCACCGACGTTGCCCTTACGGGCCGCAGCGTCCAGCCCTTCCAACGTCTTCTCCCGGATGCCTTCCCGCTCCACCTCTGCACTCACGGCGAGCACGGCGAACACGATGGCACCTGCCCCGTTCGGGTCGTACACCCCTTGCAGGGGGCCGGACAGGAGTTCCAGTTGGATGCCGTCCGCCTGAAGGGTGGAAGACAGCGTCATCAGCTCTGCCGCACTGCGGGCAAGACGCTTCATCTCGACCACGGTCAGGATGACCGGCTGATTCGGTGCGGCTGCCTTGATCTCCCGTGCCAGCGTGAGCGCCTTCTCAAGCTCCGGCCGCTCCTTCACACGGGTACTGATCTTCTCCGAGAACACACGGGTGCAGTCCGCACGGGCGAGCATGTCCAACTGGGACTGGAGTTCCTGCCCGACCGTGGAGCAACGGGCGTAACCGAGTCGGATCGCTGCGCCCGGTATCGCGTCGGGTGCCTGTGGGACGGGCGTGCCTTCCGTCCATGCCTTACCGGGGTTGCGGTCGGCCGGGGTCTTCACGGTGAGTTCCGCTTTGAGCGCGGGCACCAGGGCGAAGCGGCCCGTGTGGTAGTTCGCTGTCACCTTGCCCGTGCCCGTACGGCAGGGGCTACCGGCGGGAGCATCGCACTTCGGGCAGGCGTGACGTTCGACCTGTGCGGCTGGGTTGTTCGTGGTCATGCCCAGACCGTCTCACAAACGTGTCCCGAAAGCCAGTCCCGAGGGACATGTTTCGGGACGGGTTACGAGACGACGGAGCGGGGGCGAAACGGACATGCCCAGAGTGCGGGCCGTCCGTCCCGAAAACGAAGGTTTACGAGACGGCCAGGGCGGGCGAGACAGACACGAGCATCGGACCGGCCGCCTTGCTCCATGTCGCGCCTCGCGAGATGGCTGCCTGCCCCTCTGTACGTAGAGCCTCGACTACGGGGGCGAGGAACGTGGACCGCCAGTGCTGCGCCGTCTCGGCTGTCATGCCGCTGTCCTCGACCACGGCCGTGAGCCTGTCTTCCAGTACAGCCGCGCCCTCTTGGGTGTCGGCCCCGGTCCACTCGTCTGCGTGCTCACCCATCAGCGCCCAAGACAGCTTGATCATGCCGCGCATCGTAGGGCGACGGCGGTGGGATGCGAAGGCCCAAGGGGTGGGGGTATGACCCCCGAAGGGGGCCTTGCTCGACCGCCATGTCTTGGCGGCTCAAATCCTGCCACGGTTTCAGACCCCGTCAGGGCGGCGCCGGAGTGAGGCAACGGCGAAGAAGATGCAGGTAGGAGGGCTGTGCCCCCTGTGGCCGGCGCTCAGAGGCTGCACAAGAGTGAAGCTCCTTCGAGGCTTGCCGTCTGTTGCTTCCCGTTGTGGCCGAGTAGCGGCCCCTTGCCCGAGCGCCTTGCCGTGGAGCCTTGGGTAGTGGGGCGCGGTAGCGCCCCCACTTGTCCAGCTCCCTGGTCTTCCTGATGTCGGCTCCTTCGGGGCCGCTTACGGCAAGCCTGCTTCCGCCTGTGCGGCCGGAGGCCGCGTCTGCCCTTCCTCTTCGCCGATGTGCTTGCGGTGGGGCGCTGCGCGCCCGCTTCCATTCGCCGCTGACATGTAAGTACGTACGTGCCTTGCTTCCTTCGGCCCCTTCGGGGCCGCACTGTGAGGCCAAAAAGAAAAGAGAGGGTGCGAACGTTTCCGCAGGTGAGATGCCGACTCGGTACACGTGAGGCGTGTGCTGGCTACACGTGAGCGATGTAGCTGTCACCGGTCACGGTGAAGGCGGCACGGTACGGGTGCGCCCTTCCTCTTCTGGAACAGGTGGTAGGAGAGGAGCAGACAAGCAGCCCCCGACCGGGGAGAGACAAGATCGAGTTGCTTGGCGCGGGCCAGAGCGTTGTTCGTGCTCTGATCGGACAGGGGCTTGCCGTCCGTGCCCAACAGTGCGGCGAGCTTGCCGGGACCGAAGCTGGCGTGCCCGTGGCGGTCGGCCCATCCAAGTGCCGCGAAGTGGATGCGGTAGGCGAGCGGGTGCCGGGGGTCTCGGGCCATCCGCTGGTACTCCTGCTGGCAGACACCGCCCCAGGTGCGGCCCAGTCCGAAGTCGATGCTGCTCGAAGTCATCGGCTGGTCGCCTCGATGCCGGCGCAGTCGTCGTGGGTCTCCACGTCGTCGAGAGGCGACGCGCAGACCTCACAGGTCCAGACGATTTCGATGGTGATGTTCAAGGGTCGGCGACCTCCCGGCGGCGGCCGAGGTCAGCGCGTGGCTGTCCCTCGGCGGGTGAGTGGAAGTCGCGCAGTACCGTCCTGCGCTTCGGGGTGCCCTCGGCTTCCCCTGCCAGCCCCTTGGGATGGCGGCCCCTCGCGGAGTGGCCAGCTCTACCGGCGTCGCACGTCGGGAGCTACGGTGTCCGCTCCTCGAAGGAGCGGGAGGATCTTCTTACACGGCAGGTTGTTCGGTCGTCAACCTGATCGGCCGAGCCCCCGCCCTTCGCACGGTGGCGAGGCAGGGCGGGGGCATACGTCCGTCAGAGCTTGGCGGCGAAGTCGTCGCCCTTGATGACGAGACGCTCGCGCACGTCGCGAGGGATCTTCAGCCGCAGGTGCACGGAGGGAGCGCGCACGCCCTTGACCTTGGTTCGAGTCACCTCGCACGTGACGCCGACGCGGCGCAGATCCTCGGCCATGGCTTCCATGCCTCCCGACTCCCACACTTCGCGGAACGTCTTCCCGTTGTGGACGAGGGTCCAACGGTCCTGCGTGGTCTCGGGGTCGATCGCGCTCAGCTCGTCGGTCAGCTTGTCGAGCGTCTTCTCCGCCTGCTCCTGAGTGAACCGCGTCTTCGTGTAGCGGCCTCCCGGCTCAAGGCCCGTCATGTAGTAGGCGATGGCCTCTTCAAGCCGCTTCACCTCGGCCCGAGCCTCCGCCCCCTGCGCGTACTCCCGAACCTGTACGGGGAAGTCGCCGAGGACTCTCAGTACGTCGTTCACGAGCACGTCGTACACACCCTGTGGATCGGGTGCGCCGAGCCCCCCGCTCTTGCACTTCTGGCACCGGAGGTACTGGTACTGGCCGAACTTGTTGGTGGTGACGTGCACGGTCATGTTCGACGTGCAGTCGACACAGGTGAGGACTCCCAGGAACTGCGTCGCGCCGTGCGTCTGGCGCTGGGGTTGGTTCTTGCCGCGCCGGTCGATGGCCTCCTGGAGTTCGTCGTACTCCTCCTTGGTGAAGATGGGATCGGCCACCCTGATCGGCTTGCCGTCGTGCCCGAGTATCAGCTTCGAGCGGCGTACGCCGCCGTTCTTGTTCTCCTCGACCCGGTAGCCCATGAGCGCCGGGTTACGGAGGCGCCGGAGGAGAGTCGAGGTAGTGAGCCCTGGGGACATGAGCCCGGAGCGGACAAGGCACAGAGCCATGCGCCGGGCGGATACGCCCCGAAGTGCCATGCGGCGAGCCCAGTGCAGCGCCTTGTATGCGTTCGGCTCGATGGCGAGGGACGGCTTGCCGTTCTTCTTCGTGGTGACGAAGCCGTACGCAGGCTTGCCGACGAACCACGCGTCCTGAGTCCGCGTGTAGTCCCACAGCGACGCGACCCGGGTCGACGTATTCGCCGCCTCGATCTCGGCGATACCGCCGATGAGCGTGACCATCATCCGGCCGACAGTCGATTCGAGGTCGATGCTGTCGTTCTTCGACACGAGGTTCTTCCCGTACCGCTCGCACCACTCGATCATGGTCGAGAGATCCGACATGCGGCGGATGAACCTGTCGAGCTTCCAGAAGAGCAGGACATCGAACTCCGGGGCCCGGTTGTTGAGCCACTCGCCCAGCTCCTTCCGCTTCCACGGCGGAACCTTGGTCGCCGACACGTTGAGATCAGAGGCGATGCCGACGACTCGGCACCCCTTCTCTCTGGCCAGGAGGCGGAGGTCCAGCTCCTGCCGTACCGGCGATGTGGTGTCCTCTGTAAGAACGGACAGGCGGATGGACAGCAGGGCGCGCGGAGCGTCCGCAGGGAGTAGAGCCTCCGCCTTCTTCAGGTCCTCCAAGAGGGCCAGGTCTGAGGCAGTCCACTCGGTCTCGACGGCGTACGTCTTCATGGGCCGGAGCGTAGGTATGGATGTACCCCTGTGTCCATCTGTCCGCAGATGGACACGGCCATCCAGACGGTCCGACCGGGAAGAGGCTGCTTCCGCTCACGGTCAAGAAGTAGCGGCGCCGGGTCGCCCCCCGTCCGTACGAGCCGCGCGGGCCGCGGGTCACCGGCGGTCGGTGGCCGGTGTCAGGGCGGGGGCAGCAGGGGGCCCAGGGGGCCCAGGTCGAGGTTGAGGTCCTCCATGGTGAGGTCGTAGCGGCGGCACAGTTCCGTCATGCGGTCGTGCAGGATCATCAGCGTCAGGCCCAGCCGCTCCTCCTGTTCCTCGGTGAGATTGCCCTGGTCGACGCGGTGCAGGGCCTGGCGCTCCATGAGCTGGCGCAGCAGCTCGACGATCGTCAGGACCAGTTTGACCAGGTCCCGCTCCACCGACTCGGGGTCGGTGCGCAGGCGGTGCGCCACCGTCGACCGGTCGCCCTGCTCGCCCAGGGGCGGGGGCACCTCGTCCGGCCGGGCGGGCAGCAGGGCGAACGCGCGCGCGGCGGCGTCGGCCACCTCGTCCAGGCGGCCGCCGGGCGCCGGGCGGCCGGTCGGGCGGTCAGCGGAGTTCGTCAAGGGTCACCCCCCACTGCTGCTCCTGCACGGAGACGAACACCGCCCGCAGCGAGACCCTCACCAGGTCGATGTCCGCGATCGACAGGACGATGTCGCCGGTCAGCACCACCCCGCCGGTGAGTAGCCGGTCGAGCAGGTCGATCAGCGCCACCTGGCGCTGGGCGAGTGGGGGGTCCTCGTAGGCGGTCACCGCTGCGGCGCTCCCTCCGGGGCGGCCTGGGCGTCCGGCACCTGGGCGAAGGAGTACGGCACCCAGGGGCCGGTGACCTCCACCCGGATGCCGGGCAGCCCCTGGGCGGTGTCCAGGATCAGCGCGCGGAACTCCTCCGCCCGCTCGCGCGGGACGAGATAGGCGTCGTTGGACACGTTCTCGCCGGCGCCGCCGGCGCCGCCGGCCAGGCGGCCCCGCTGCGGCCGGTGCCGGGCGTGCGCCACGGCGAGTGTGCCGGCCTGCCCCTCGATCCGGCGGACGGCCTCGGCGGCGGCCGACCAGGCGTCCTCGCGCGCGTGCCGCTGCTGCCGGCGTTGTCGCAGGTAGGCGCGGCCGGGGTCGGCTGCCTCCGCGGTGTCGGCCGGGGCCGGCCGAGCGGCCGGGGAGGAGGCGTCGGCGTAGACCTTCACGCCCCACTCGACGTGGTCGGCGAGCCGGTCCAGCAGCGTGGTGAGGGTCTCCTGCCGTTCCCCGAGCATGTCGCGGACCCGGGCGTCGTCCAGGTACACCGTCGCCAGGCGCAGCGGCAGCACCGTGGCGTGCGCGCCCAGCGTCTCCACGACGCCGTGGTGCGCCCG
Organism: Streptomyces cinereospinus; assembly: GCF_042430725.1. Lineage (NCBI taxonomy): Bacteria > Bacillati > Actinomycetota > Actinomycetes > Kitasatosporales > Streptomycetaceae > Streptomyces > Streptomyces cinereospinus. The sequence continues at coordinate 46,340 of NZ_JBHMCY010000053.1, forward strand.
GGCCACGCCCTCCAGCCACTCCAGGTCCTCCAGATGGGCCTTCAGGGCGGCCTCGGAGAAGTCCGCCCGGGGGACCGGGCTGACCGCCGCCGCCAGGTCGTGGTGGCGGACCAGCGCGACGGGGGCGTCCGCGACCCCGCGGACCGCGGAGAGCGCGTCCCGCTCCAGGGAGGGGGCGGGGCGCAGCACGCCGTACGCATAGCTGAGCCGGTCGTCCACGGCGTCACCTCCTGCCCTCGTCGTCCTCGGTGGTCCGGCGCTTCTTGCGCCGCGGCTCCGCGCCGGGCTCGCGTTCCCGCTCCCGCTCCCGCTCCCGCTCCTGGTCGGGGTCCCGGTCGCGGGCACGGCGGCGGCTGCCGGCAGCGCCCTCCGGCAGCTCCGTCTGCGACGCCATCTGCCTGCGCAGCTCCCTGACCTCCTCCCGCAACCGGGCGTTCTGCTCCTTCAGGTCGCGGGTGCCGTCGGCGCGGGACGACAACGCCGGATCGCGCTCCCACCAGTCGATGCCGATCTCCTTGGCCTTGTCCACCGAGGCGACCAGCAGACGGAGCCGGATGGTGAGCAGCTCGATGTCGAGCAGGTCGATCTTGATGTCGCCGACGATGACGATGCCCTTGTCGAGTACGCGCTCGAGTATGTCGGCGAGGTTCGCGCTCGATCCCTGGCCGTACGGCTGAAGCGTCCGCGCCGGGGAGGGACCGGTGGATGGTGGATCGGTCACGGCGTCCTCGACCTCGTTCCTGGAAGGGGCACGGCTGCGCCGGCTACCGGGGGCGCCGACGGCTCCCGGCCGCGGCTTCCTCGTCGTCGCGGTCCTCGTCGTCCTCGTCGTCCTCCTCGTCGTCGTCTTCCTCGTCTTCTTCGTCCTCGTCGTCCTCGGACTCGGGTCCGGTCCCTGACGCGGCCCGGGCCCCGTCCTCGTCCCGCTCGTCGTAGCGGTCCTCGGGCTGCTCCTCGTCGTCGCGTTCCTCGTCCTCGTCCTCGTCCGGCTCGTCGCGGGCCTCGCGGTCCTTCTGCTCGCCGCGCGCCTCCTCGTCCTTCTCCTCGCCCTCGTCGCCGCCGGCCTCGCGGTCCTTCTCCTCCGGCTCCTCGTCCGGACCGCGGACCACCTTGCCGTCGCGGATCTCCCCGCGCCAGGCGCCCGTGGCCTCGCCCCGCATCATCACGAACTTGCGGTAGAGCTTGAGGTCCAGCCGGGCACGGCGCCCCTGGGCCCGCCAGATGTTCGCCGTCTTCTCGAACAGTCCCTTGGGGTAGTACTCCAGGACCAGCAGGACCTTGGTGAGGTTCTCGCCCGCCGGGTGGAAGGTGACCACGCCCCGGGTGGTGCCCTTGGCCCCTTCGGACGTCCAGGCGATCCGTTCGTCGGGCACCTGCTCCATGACCGTGCCGGTCCACGCGCGGCTCGACTTGGCGATCTTGACCTCCCACTGGCTCGTGGTCTCGTCCTTCTGCTCGACGTTGACCACGCCCTTGGTGAACCGGCTGAACTCCGTGAACTGCGTCCACTGGTTGTACGCCTCGCGCACCGGCACACCGACGTCGATGTCCTCGATGACGGTGATGCTCTTGGCCCCGCCGCCGTGTGACGGTCCGTGCTTCAAACCGATGGCTCCCTTGATCTTGTCCTTGACGGCTTCCTTGGCGTGGGAGGCGACCTGCCCGCCGATCAGCTTGCCGCCCTTGCCGAGCACGCCGACGAGGTTGCCGGGGCTCACGTGGGCGGAGCCGAGCCGGGTCGCCGCGTCGCCCACCTTGGTGCCCATGCCGGTCAGCATGTGCTGCAGACGGGCCTCGGCGTACGCCCCCAGCTCCTCCACCAGCTTGTTCGCGCCCGGACTGTTCAGGAGCCCGGTCACGGCCGACGAGCCGTGTCCGGATGCCTTGCCGTCAGTCATCGTCCGACTCCCTCGCTCGCTGCGACGAGGGGCGGCCCTCCGCCTTGCGGGTCCGGTCCTGCTCCTCCTCGCGCGGCCGCTCGTCCCGCGGTTCCTCGTCCCGCGGTTCCTCGCCCCGCGACGCCTTCTCCTCGCCGCCGCCCTTGGCCCCCGGCTGTCCCTGCAGGCCCAGGGTGCGCTGGTGCAGGGCGTCGGCCAGGTGGCCGGCCTGGGCGTTGAGCACGGACCCCACCGCGGCCCTGGTCGCGTCCGTCAACTCGGTGCGGGCCTGCCGGTTGAGGTTGCCGAGCGCGGGGGCGAGGGCCTCGGCGAGGTCTCCGCTCTTCGCCCGCCTGGCGGCCATCGCCAGGGCGAGCCCCATGGCGGTCTTGGCCCTCCTCTTGCGGCCCAGCAGATAGCCGCCGACGAGGGCGGTCCCGATCTTGGCGTTGTTCATGATGCCGTCTTTCCGAGCTGGTACAGCCTGATCTCTTCCAGCCGCCGCAGCAGCTCCTCCTCGCGTGCCGTGAACTCCTCCTCGTCGATGCGGCCTTCGAGCCGCGCGCGCTCCAGGTCGGCGAGCGCCGCCTGTACGGGGGTGGGGTCGTAGTACTCGCGCTCCGCGATCTCCACGACCCGGTCGAGCACCCAGCCCACGCCCCGTACCGGGGCGAAGGGCAGGGCCAGGACCTCGAAGACCAGTCCCACGGTGCCTCCTCGTGTCGGTCGGCCCGGTGCCGTCGGCGTCCGTCAGGCGAAGCTGTAGGGCGGCAGCGGGCCGCGGAGCCGCAGCTCGACTCCCTCGGGCAGTTCTTCGTTCAGCTCGCCGCAGGAGCCGGTGAACTCCTCGGCCTTCTCCCGGTCCACCAGGAACGAGGCGTTGACGAAGTACTGGTCGGACGGCGGCGCCAGGCTCTCCGCGTACACCAGCGGTCGCAGCGCGGCGACGACCTGCTCGGCGAGCGCCTCCTGGCGGCCCTGGACCTCCTGGGCCACGAGCTGGCCGAGTTCCATCCGCTGCTCGTGGCTCCCGCCGCCCTCGCGGGTCGCCTCGTTCAGCTCCCGGATCCGGCCGGACTCCGCGACGATCTGCCGCAGCAGGGTGTCCTCGTCCTGCACCCCCTTGACGTTGAACTCGACGCGGTCGGTGAGTTCGGACAGCCGCTGGGCGTACTGCTCGGCACCCTGTTCCAGCACGGCGCGCACGGCCTCCTCGTCCTGGGCGACGAAGCCGAAGCCCAGCGGCAGCGAGACGCCGTCGGACCAGAGCCGTTCCTGCACCGCGTGATGGGCCGCCAGATTCCGGCGCGCGATCGACAGGTCCTGCGGCGCCTCGCTGACGACGGCGCACAAGGAGTCGCCGCGCACCACCCGCAGCTCGGCGGGCGACTCACCGACGCCTTCGAGGTCGTCCAGGCGCAGAGGGTGCGACGCCTGGGTGATGGCGTAGACGTACAAGGACATCGCTCACTCCTCGCGCTCCCTCGAGGCACGGCGTTCCGCACCGCGCTCGACGGTTTCGCGCTCCCGCCGTTCCTCCTTGCGCCGGGGCCGTTCACTGCCCTCCAGCTCGTCGCGGCGGCCCTTCTGGAGCGACTCGGTGAAGGCCTCGACGGCGCCGGTCAAGGCGCCCTTGCTCTTGCCTCTGGCGCCGCCCTCGGTGACGCGTTCCATGACGTCGGGCAGCTGGGCCGGGGCCTTGCGGCCCGATTCGAGGTCCAGCCGGTTGCAGGCCTCGGCGAAGCGCAGATAGGTGTCCACGCTGGCCACGACGACCCGGGCGTCGATCTTGGCGATCTCGATGCCGACCAGGGACACGCGGACGAAGGCGTCGATCACCAGACCGCGGTCCAGGACCAGTTCCAGTACGTCGTAGAGGTTGCCGGAGCCCGAACTGGGGGCGGGTGCCGCGCCACCGCCCGGCATCACAGTCACGATCTGCTCCCTTCGTTGCGGTCGATCTGGGCGCGCGTGTAGCGGCGCCCGCGCTTGTAGGCGAGCAGTTGGCCGGCCGGGTCGAGGGCGACCTCGTAGCTGGCCATCACGCTCGTGGTCTCCGGGACGCGCTCCAGTTCCAGGACCTCGACCTCGGCCTGCCAGCCGTCGTCCGTCGGCCTCAGGGCGGAGACGGACTCCGGTCGCCTGCCCAGCAGCTCGGCGAGCTGCTCGGTCGCCTGCCGCATGGCCTGGGCGGCGGAGACTCTCTGATTCTCTGGCATATCCTCACCAACCATCGTCAACCTTCTGTGTCTCCCAAAAGCGGCGTGTCTATCTCAAAGACGGACAAGTTTTCGCGAGGTATCCGGATCCGGGCCGGGGCCCGCGGCGTCTACGCCGGTATTGATCTGGAAGAACCGCCTGCTCGGCAGCGACCGGACGGACCCGACGGGTGCCTCGGGGTCGCGATCCGCCTCCCGGTGCGGGTCGTGGTGCTCCTCGTCGTCCTCCCGCTCCGCATGGCCCGGGACGCGCTCGTCGTCGCCGGGCGGGTCCTGCGCCACGCGGTGCTCAGGCCGGCGGGGCGGGCACTGGCGTGGCTGGGGCGAGCGGCGCTCGTCCGGCCGTGCGCGGCGCTGTGGCGCCGGGTGCTGGTACCGGCCGGCCGGGCGCCGGCCCGGCTCGGAACCGGCTGGTCCTCCTGGCGTGCGGCCGGCTGTACCGGTGGGTCCTGACGCCGGCCGGGCACGCGCTCGCCTGGACGGGGCGCGGGATCGCGGCCGGGCCGGCGTGGCTGTACGCGCGCGTGCTCACGCCCGTGCTCCACACGGCGCTGTGGGTCCTCACGGGCGTCGGCGCCGTGCTCGCCGCCGTGGGGCGGGGCGCGTCCACCGCCGTGGCCCGGCTGGCGCGGTACCTCGCCGTCCTCCCCGCCGTCCTGCTGTACGCGTGGGTCCTCGCGCCGGTCGGGCGGGCGGTCGCGTGGTGCGCGACAGGGCTGGCGCGGGTCGTGGGCGCGCTCGTCACGGGCGTCGCCCTGGCCCTGTACTGGACCGGCCGGACCCTGGTCGCGCTGCCCGCGCTCGCCGCGTGGCGGTGGGTGCCCGGGCCGGCCGGACGGGTGCTCGCGGCCGTCGGGCGGGAGGCCGGGGCCGCGCTGGGGCACGCCTGGCGGGTCGCGGGCCGCATCTCGGGCGCGGTCGGGCGGTTCCTCGGGACGCTCCTGCGGTGGGTCTTCGTGGAGCCGGTGCGCCGGGTGTACGCGCGCGTGCTGACGCCGGCCGGACACGCGGTCCGGGACACGGTCCTGCGGCCGGCCGGTCAGGCGCTGCGCGCCGCGGGGCATGCCGCCCGGCAGGCCTGGCGTCCGCGTGGGAGAGCGCGCGGCAGGCGCGCGCCGACGTCCGGCGCGTGCTCCTCGGCGACCCCGGCCGGCCGCGGGCGGCGGCCCGGCGGGAACCCGCGGCCGCCGACACACGTACTCTTGGTAGCAGTACGACCGCTCTCACGAAGGACTGAACGACACTGGGCAAGCGACAGCCCGAAGGCCCGCCGCCGGCACCCGCGGTGCAGCGCGTCCGACTGCGCTACACCAAGCGCGGCCGCCTCCGGTTCACCAGCCACCGTGACTTCCAGCGCGCCTTCGAGCGTGCGCTGCGCCGCGCCGAGGTGCCCATGGCGTACTCGGCGGGGTTCACCCCGCACCCGAAGGTGTCGTACGCCAATGCCGCACCCACCGGTACGGGCAGCGAGGCGGAGTACCTGGAGATCGCGCTCACCGAGCCGCGCGATCCGGAGAAGCTCAGGCTCCTGCTCGACGAGTCGCTGCCCACCGGGCTCGACGTCGTCGACGCGGTCGAGGCCCGTACACCGGGGCTCGCCGACCGGCTGACGGCCTCCGTCTGGGAACTGCGCCTGACCGGCGTGGACCCGGCCGACGCCGCGCGTGCCGTGGCCGCCTTCACCGCGGCCGGGACCGTCGAGGTGCAGCGGCTGACCAAGAACGGCGTGCGCACCTTCGACGCCCGCCCGGCCGTCGTGAGCCTGGAGACAACAGAAGGGCACACTTCGCAGGCTGATAGGCCGACGGACCAGCCCTGTGCGATACTGCGGCTGGTTGTTCGGCACGTGACGCCTGCCGTACGACCCGACGACGTCCTGTCCGGTCTCCGCGCCGTGGCCGACCTGGCGCCGCCGGTCCCCGCAGCGGTGACCAGGCTGGCGCAGGGGCTGTTCGATGAAGAGACCGGCACGGTGACAGACCCGCTCGCGCCTGACCGCGAGGCGGGTCCCGCGTAGGACGGACGTCGAAGCGCCGCCCTCGGACTCGGGAGCCACCTGGGTCGGGCAGCGCACCGACCAGCAGACTTTCGCCAGGCCGTCCGCAACACGGCGGACGGAACCGGCGAGACAGGACAACAGAGAGCTCCCGTGCGGCGCCCGCGCCCCGGACGGCGGCAGTCGCGCATCGCGCGAGCCGCGGACGTCACCGGCACCACCGCCGGACCAGGCGCGGCGCCCGGGAGCCTGACGGGAGAAACGCCCGCATGCTCGAGCCGACCGAACCCACCGAGGGTTCCGAACTGAACACCCCCAGCGACACCCTGCCGCCGCGTCGTCGGCGCCGTGCCGCATCCCGACCGGCGGGTCCGCCCGCCGCCACGTCCGAGACGCCGGCGGAGACCGTCGCGCCGGCCATACCGGCCGCCGACGCCGCCGACCTCGCATCGGGCGACGTTCCCGCCGAGGCCGCCGGCCCCGCTGCCACCGACCTGTCCTCCGCGGCCGCCGAGGAGGCCGGAGAGGCTGACGAGGCGCTCGCGGCCAGTGCGGCCGAGACCGCCGAGGCCGACGAGGTTTCGGAGAGTGCTGTGACTGCCGAGGCCGACGAGGTTCCCGCGCCCGCCGAAGAGCCCGCGCCCGCCGGGCGCACCCGTCGGCGGGCCACCCGCCGCGCGTCCGCGCCCGCCGGGTCCCCGGCGTCCGCGCAGACCGCGGAGGCCGCCGAGACGGTGGTTCCGGCCGCCGCGCAGGCCGCCGAGCCGGTGGACGAGAGCCCGGTCGCCCGGGTCGCCGAGGAGCTCGCCCCGCCGCAGCGCCGCCGGGCCACCCGCCGCGCGTCCGCGCCCGCCGGGGCTCCGGCCACCGAGACCGCCGTCCCC